>DVLN01000042.1 GCA_018715465.1 Candidatus Faecivivens stercorigallinarum
TCTTTTTACTGGCCGCAGGTCGACGCCTGTCTTCTGCTGGAAAATTGACTGAATATTCTGTAAATTCTGTTTTCTGAAAGCGTTCAATCTTTATACCCCCATTTCTTCTGAAATAGCCTGTCTGAGCCGGCATTTGGCACGGTAAAGGCTGTTGTTGACCTGTTTGACATTCATATGCAGTGCCCGTGCAATTTCCTTTGGTTTTTGTTCGTAGTAGTATCGCCGGATCAGGATTTCACGGGCGGGTTCTTCCAATGCGTTAATTGAGGCGGTCAGCTTGTGTTGTGCTTCCTGCTGCAGGACGCCATCCAGAATGTCGGCCTGATATAGAAAACTGGCGTCATCAAGTGAAACAATCCGGCGTTTTGTGATTTCCCGGCAGCGGTTGACCGCCTGAGTTCTCGCAACAATCGAAAGCCAGGTCTTCAGTTTGCCGCGGCGGGGGTCATATCTGTCGGGATGTTCCCACAGACAGATAAATGTGTCCGCTACACATTCTTCGATATCCTGTACCGAGCCGATTTGATTTAGGACAGCGCCGGCAGTTTTCCATAACAGCCTGGAATACCGGGTAATGACCTCGCTGATGGCTATTTCATCCCGATTTCTGATTGCGGATATCACCTTTTCGTCATTCAAATCCTTCACCCCTTGTGGTTGTTCTGACCGGTCATATATAGTACGCAAAAAAACGGAAAAATACTTTTTTTATTCGGGAAAATTGAGGCAAAAATCAAAATCCGGTCCATTTCGGGCCGGATTTTGAAAGGAGGTATAAAAATTAGAAGTTTGGCAGGATGATGCAGCTTAAGAGAACTGTGAATAGAACAGTCTGGCATAAAAGCCGTTTTTCTCGATCAGCTGGCTGTGGGTCCCCTGTTCTACGATATCCCCATCCCGTACCACCAGAATATTGTCGGCATTTTGGATGGTAGACAGCCGGTGGGCAATGACAAAACAGGTTTTTCCTTTCATCAGTTGGCGCATGGCCGCCTGAATACGGATTTCCGTCCGTGTATCGACGTTGCTGGTCGCTTCATCCAGAATCAGCATCTGTGCGTCCAGCAGCATGGCGCGGGCAATCGTCAGCAATTGTTTTTGTCCCTGAGAGATGTTGACGCCGTCTTCGGTCAGCAGGGTATCGTACCCCTGCGGGAGTGCCATAATAAAGTCGTGGATATAGGCGGCTTTTGCGGCGGCTTCAATTTCCTGTTGGGTGGCGTCGGGACGGCCGTAGGCGATATTTTCCCGGACCGTTCCGGTAAACAACCAGGTCTCCTGTAGGACCATTGCATATGCCAGCCGTAAGCTCGAGCGGGTGACCGACTGGATGTTCTGCCCGTCGATCTGGATGCTGCCGCTCTGCGGGTCATAAAACCGCATCAGCAGGTTGGTCAGCGTGGTTTTGCCTGCGCCGGTCGGCCCGACAATTGCAGTCAGGCTGCCGCCTTTTGCTTTTAGCGTCAGGTCATGAATGATCTCCTGCTCCGGCAGGTATCCAAAACGGATATGGTCCATACTGACCTCGCCATTTTTGACTGCAAGTTGGGTCGCGCCGGGAGCGTCGGCACCTTCCGGCTGTTCTTCCAGCAGCAGGAAGACGCGTTCGGCCGCTGCCAGTGCCGACTGCAATTCGCTGAGGACGTTTGCAATCTCATTGATCGGGCCGGAAAATTTGCGGGAATAGAGGACAAAGGACGAAAGATCGCCCAGCGTCAGTGCAAACCGCCCTCCGAACAGATAGAGCATTGCACCGAAAACCGAGATCAGCGCAAGGGAAAGGTTGTTGATGAAGTTGACCGACGGACCCATTCCGGCAGAAGCATAGTCCGCCTGATAATAGGCGTCACAGCTTTCGGTGTTGCGGGCAGAGAAGCGGCCGTTCATTGTCTCTTCCTGATGGTAGGATTTAATGGTTTTGTGACCGGAGATTGACTCTTCGGTATAGCCGTTGAGTTCGCCCATTTTGGCGCTGCGCCGGGAGAAGAGGGGACGGACTTTTTTGGACATATACCGGGTGAACATGATGGAAATGGGCACGGTCACCGCAAAGACCAGTACCAGCGGGGGATTGATCCGCAGCATCATGACCAGCGAACCGACAACAGTGATGACACTGGAACAGATCTGGACCAGGTCGCTGGAGAGAGAAGTGTTGACAGTATCAATATCGTAGGAGATATGGCTGATGATATCGCCAGTCTGATGACGGTCAAAAAAGCTGACCGGCAGGGTGGTCAGATGGTCAAAGACATCTTTCCGCATCTGGAAAACAATTCGCTGACTGAGCCGGATCAGCATGACCGACAGCAGCCATTCAAACAGTGACGCCAGCGCATAACAGACCAGCATCAGCCCGCAGCAGCGGAAAACTTCTTGAAAGTCAACCTGTCCAATACCGCTGATTGCGTTGACCGCCTGTCCGGCGAGGGACGGCCCGGCGAGGGCGAGCAGGTTGCTGGTGACGGTCATCAGCAGTGCCGCAAACAGCAGGAATTTGAATTTATACAGATATTTCCACAACCGCTTGAGAATTTGAGAGGTTTTCATCCGCGGTTTTTGGGGAACACCTTTCTGGAGGCTGGCGTTTCGCCCGGTGAACATATTACGGTTCATGGATTGACCTCCTTTTCATTTGGTGTGTGCAGTTTGCCGTCGCCCAGCTGGCTGCCGGCGATCTCCTGATAAACCGAGCAGTTTTGCATCAGCTGTTCATGGGTACCATAACCGATCTCCCGTCCGTTTTCCAGCACCAGGATATGATCGGCCTGCATGACAGAACTGATTCGCTGGGCAATGATAATGGAGGTCGTCTTCTGGAGATTTTCCCGGATTGCCTGCCGGAGGGATGCGTCGGTCTTGTAGTCCAGCGCTGAAGATGAGTCGTCCAGTACCAGAATATCCGGCTGTCCGGCAAGTGCCCGCGCGATCAGCAGCCGCTGACGCTGACCACCCGAAAGATTGCTGCCGCGGATGGTCAGCTGGGATTCAAAACTGCCTTCTCGTTCGAGGATAAACTCCTCTGCCTGTGCCTGGCGGGCAGCGTCTTCGATCTGCTCCATCGTCAGCCGGCGTCCGAAGTCGATGTTTTCCCGGATAGTGTCAGCAAACAGTACGTCTGACTGAAAGACGACGCCAAACATCCGGTGCAGTTTTTCATCGGGAATCCGGCGGACATCCACCCCGCCGATACGTACCTGTCCGTCTGTTACATCGTACAGCCGCATCAGCAGGTTGACCAGTGTTGATTTCCCAGAACCGGTCGAGCCGATAATTCCCAGTGTTTCTCCCTTTTTGAGGGTGAAGCTGATGTCAGACAGGTTGTCCTGCTGTCCAAGATAGGAAAAGCTGACATGATCAAATGCGACAAACTCGTCGTCTGCGACGCCTTCTTCCTTCGGGGAACGGTCTTCCGGCTGGGTGGTCAGCTCCTGGGGCAGGTCGAGTACCTCGGCAATACGGTCGGCCGAGGCAGTGCCTTTGGACAGGATGACAAACATACGCGACAGCGAGATGACAGCAGTCAGAATGATGGTAAAATAGCTCTGAAAAGCAATGATCTTTCCGATCTTGGTAATCCCGCTGTTGACCAGAAACGCGCCCAGCAGAATGACAAATACCAGTCCAAAGTTTAAAAACAGGTTCATCATTGGATTGGTCGTCGCCATCGTTACACCTGCTTTGGTCTCCTGACGGGAGAGGGCGGCATTGACGCCGTCAAATCGTTCCCGTTCATAACTTCCCTTGGAAAGTGCCTTGATGATGCGGATACCGACAATATTTTCCCGTACCGTCTGTACCATCTGGTCGACCCGTTTCTGGGTTTCAATATACATCGGGATGCCTTTTCTGGAGATCAGCCAGATGGTCAGCCCCATCAGCGGCATCATCGCCAGAAGTACTGCACCCAACCGCGGTTCCATCGCCATCGTGACGATCAATCCGCCGACCAGCAGGATCGGTGCCCGCACGCCCAGCCGCTGGATCATATTCAGCATCCGGTGGACGTTGTAGGTGTCGGAAGTGATTCGAGAGATCAGCGATGGAATGGTGATTCGGTCGACCTGGTTGCAGGACAGGGAGGAAGTCTTCTCGTACAAATCCATGCGCATCTCTTCGGTAATATCCCGCGCGACATGGGCTGCCATCCGGTTTGGGATGACATTGAACGCATAAACGACGCCCGAAGCAACCACCATCAGTCCGCCCCACAAAAGGATATTCTGCACTTCACCGGTCGGGATGACGTCATCGACGATTTTGGAGAGCATCCAGGGAATCAGCAGATCCATCAGCGCTCCCAGGAATTTGATTGAAAAACCGGCAGACATTCGAAGAAGATAGGGACGTATATATTCCAGCAGTTTTTTCACCGTGCCTCCTCCTTTCCATCCGGGTATGGGTCGGCAGGCAATGCAGTCTCTTCCGGTTGCACAGAGGTTTCCCGTTGGATTTCCGCTTCAGCGTTCATATAAATACGGGTCAGCAGGTTGAGTGCCTGTTCCCGTTCCTGCTCGGTAAAGCCACGGGTCAGAATTTCTTCCCATTTGGAGAATACCTCGAAAATGCGGGGGAGCAGTTCTGTTGCCTTGTCGGTCAGATACAGCTGCTGGACACGGCGGTCGTTGGGCGCCGGTTCGCGCCGGATATAGCCTGCCTGCTGCAAAGTCGCGAGATGCCGGGCCACCACGCTTTTGTCTTTATACAGCTGTCCCGCCAGCTGGTCCTGAGAGATGCCGGGATTGTGGCCGACCCGCAGCAGATAAACACACTGCACCCCGGATATTCCGCTGTCGGCCAGCTGTTGGGCGCGGAAAAAGTTGCTGCACCGGGTCGTACGGTTGATGTATTTCATCAAACCATCCATTGAAAATCATCCTTTCCGGTCTGAATTCCATATTGATCGCATATAGTTGCAAAAGCAACAGTTGCCAACGCAACGATTATACCATGTCTGGAATTTTCTGTCAATTCTTTTGAAAAAAAATCAGCTCATTTTACAGACAAAAGCCCCCTTCCGGGGCATGACAGCCGGCGGAAGGGGGCAGCAACATAGATTATTGAGAAACGGTGAAGAGAGAATAAAAATAGCCTTTCTGATTCATCAGCGCATCAAAGCTCCCGGTTTCCTCGATCCTTCCGTTTTTCAGCGCGATAATTCCGTCGTATTTTTTCAGCAGCGCTGCGTCCAGATCATGGGTCACGACAATGCGTGTCATGCAGTCCAGATTCAAAATAGATGCCGATACCTGACATGCTGTCGTCGGATCCAGAGAAGCAGTCGCTTCATCGACTAGCAGGACCTGTGATTTTTTCAGCAGACTCCTTGCGATGGAGATTCGCTGTTTTTCACCCCCGGAAAGGCCGTTCCCGTTTTCTCCGCAAAGGTAGTTTTCTCCACGCTCGGCAATCAGCGGGGACAGCCCGGAAAGCTCGATTGCCCGTGCCACTTCCTCGTCGGGAAATTCATGGAACATCGTGATGTTGTCTCGGATGGAGGCGTTGAATACAAACACATTCTGCTGGATGATGGAAACGGTGTCGTAAAGCGAAGCACTGCTGACTTTTCGGATCTCATATTCATCATAGCGGATTTCACCGGAATAATGCCCATGGCTTGCCATCAGAAGTCCCAGCAGGGTGGATTTCCCGCTGCCGGACGCGCCAACAATCGCATAACATTTTCCCGCTTCAAAATCGACGGTGATATGATGCAGGATATCGTTTCCTTCCTGGTAGCCGAAGGAGACGTCCCGCATTTTGATGCCGCGGTCCAGATGTACGGGAAGTTGTGTCCCTTCATCACGGACCTGATCATTTAAGGCACTGGCCAGCTTGTCGATCAGCCCGATGGCGGCTTTTCTAGAGGCGAGCTGTTCGGGTAACTGCTGAATCGGATTGATAATGCTGCCGGTCAGATCAATAAACATAATCAAAACGCCCGGTGTGATTCCCCAGCCTGCTTTTACCAGCCATGCACCGGCTAAAAAGGTCCCCAGCTGTGCGGTAACACCTGCGACGCCTGCCAGCATGGAAACAATCGTCAGCAGTTTTTGTTTTTTGCACTTTACTTCTTCAACTGCCTGATTGCTTTTGAAGAAAAGGGAAGTAACTGCGGCTTCCGCCTTGAAGCTCTTGATAACGGAAAAACCATTCAGGCTGTCTTTCAACGTTGCGATCAGTTCTCCATTCCGTTCAGAAATATTTCGTTCGGCTTTTTCAATCCTGTCGCCCGTGATTAAAGAGGCCCCGATCGGTAAAATAAAAAAGGCACAGGAGATGACCGTCATAATCGGGCTGTAGCATAGCATCATAATCAGCGCACCAATGAAAATGACAGCATTGGACAGGATGGAAAACTGTGTTTCCAGATACCCTTTTTCAATGGATGCCAGATCATTGGAGAAGGCGGACAGATAATCCGCGGTATTTTCCGTGCTGAAGGCTGCAATGCTTTTCTGCGTCAGCTTTTGAAATGCGTAATCTTTATACTGTTGCATCGCCTTTTGCATAAACTTTGGCTTGGAGATGTACTGAAATCCTTTAAATACTATAATCAGCAGGATGATTCCAGCGATCGACAGGGCCAGCGTGGGCAGACTGAGCGCACCGGAAACGCCGGAAACAGCGTCAATGATCTGCTGCAATACCCATGCGATTGCGAGATTGAGCGATGCAATCAGCAAACAGGACAGCACCGCAATCAGGAAACAGAATTTGTTCCGGTGATAAAACTGCTCTTTAAATATTTTTACTTGGTTTTTCATTTTGTATCTTCTCCCATAATGTAAAGAGTTCATCGCTGCCAAAATCGGATATAACTTTTGTAATTCCTTCCATCGCCGTCTGTCCAAGATCGTCGAATGAAGAAGCGACGGTATCATCCGAAACAAACCGTAGTCTGGAGCCGCTGTAATTGGGGTCTGCGTCAAACTGCCGGGCGACTTCTCTGGCGTGTTCAAGACATCGGATGGCGTCTGCCTGCTCCTCAAACTGAAGGTGCAGATAAGCCCGAATTGTCCAGAGTGCGGTTTCGGCTTTATCCATACAACCTGATTGTCCCGGCTTTTTCAGTCCGGGATAAAAGGTGAGAGCCCAGTCAATAAGTGCAACTGCGTTTGAGTAGTCGCTTGTTTTACAGTAGACGTTGATATATCCTATCACAAGCTGCATATGTGTGACACACAGGTCCAGCAGCGCTATGGACAGATAAGGCAGTGCGCCTTTGGGATCATCGCAGTCTGAGGCAAGGGCCTGGCCGATCAGCGGATGGTTGAGGCGGCAGGGATTATGCTCTTTTAAGATCTCAATTCCCTTATCGGGTTCACCGAGTGTAATATGGGTCATTGCAATATTTTTCCACAGGGATGTTTCACTGATTTTCGGATCAGTATTCTGTCCGATCAGGCGGCAGGCATGCCGGTAAAGAGTAAGTGCGCGTTTGGAATAGGAAGGGTTTCTCTGGGAGATACCGCGGACGGAATAGTTGTCAGCCCCGTAATATACGATTTCAAAACAGTTGGGGTACCGTTTGAGCGCTTTTTCGACATCCGACAATGCATCCTGTGCGTCTCGATCATGCACATAGTCTTTCAATCTCTGTATGACCGCATCTTTATTGTTATTGCGCAGCTGGTAACCAATCAGCACATCGACCGATACGTCAAACAGATCAGCCATATCGGTGATCAGGTTCAGTTCAGGCGTCGCCACGCCACGTTCCCATTTGGATACGGCTGCAAAGCTGACGCCGAGCGCTTCTGCCAGCTGTTCCTGGGTCATGTTGTTTTCTTTCCTTAAGCGGCAGATATTTTCAGCAAGGTTCAGTTTCATTTTGCACCTCCCTTTGTTTACCATTATTGTAGCATACTTGAGGGCAAAATACAGAGATTGGTGGTATAATTTGTTTAGAAACTTTTGAACCAATAGTTTAGCGGGCTGAAAATTTAAGAGTTTAGGGTTTGCGGTAAAAACAAAAAAGCCTTTATCTGACCGAAAATCAGATAAAGGCTTTTAGCTGGTGGAGATGATCGGGATCGAACCGACTACCTCTTGAATGCCATTC
>DVLN01000043.1 GCA_018715465.1 Candidatus Faecivivens stercorigallinarum
GAAAAGCGGAATTTCCAGTTTAAGCGGATCCGCGATATGAAGGTCAATCAGGATGGGCTGGTATTCAAGCTGTATGAAACCCCGTCCGAGACCCAGCCGGTCATTATCACCGACAAGGGAAATGAAGCCAAAAAGATTCAGAACGTATATGTTTACTGCCAGTTGATTTCGAGAATTGAATAAAAATAGTTGCGGCCGCCGTGTTCCGAGAGGAATGCGGCGGCCGCTTTGCACTGGAATATTCACTTTTTATCAATATGCAAAAAATTATACAAACCTGTTGTTTATTTGGGCGAATGGTGTTATAATAATTCTGTAATGCACCTGCGCCCGGAAGACGGGTGCGGACAAATTGTTGGACAGGAGGAATCAGCATGCAGCCGAAAGAGAATCCAATCGCATCCAATATCAAGATTTCGGAAGGGGTACTGGAGACGATCGTCAAGACCGTTATCAGTGAGATCCCGGGGGTAGCCCGCCTTTGTTCCCGCAGCAGCAGCCCGGTGGATCGGCTGTTTGACCGGCCGACTGTGCACCGCGTTGTCGGACGGGTGGAAGGAGACGCGGCGGCGATCGACGTTTCGGTTGTGCTTGCCCGCGGATATAAGATGAAGAAAGTATGCTCCCAGATTCAGGAGAAGGTCAAGGAAGCAATTCAGGACATGACTGGAATCGCAGTCAGCCGTGTCAATGTATATGTTGTCGACGTGGTCGCATCGAGTGCGGAATAAGGCTTGAAGACCTGAAGCAGTTGTACTGCGCCTGGATGAAGGAGAAGACCTCAGGTTCCCGAATGGAAGAGGAAAAGGACGGTCTGCAAAAGAAAGGAATATATAGTACGATGAAAAAGCTGACCAGACATCAAATGAGAGAGAATGCGTTTATTCTGGTATTTGAACGGATATTCAATGATGACAGCCCGAGCGAGCTGCTGGAGACGGCCAGAGAGAATGACGAGCTGGAGATCACCCCGGAAGTGGAGTCAATGTTTTTGGGCGTTGTCCGGTATCAGCAGTCGATTGACGAGCTGATCGCCGCCAACCTGAAAAAATGGAAGATGGAGCGTATCTCCAAGGTATCGCTGGCGATTCTGCGGCTGGGTGTATACGAAATTGTATACAGCGAGGACGTGGATGATGATATCGTTGTCAGCGAGTGCGTCAAGCTGGCGGGCGATTTCGCCTACGAAGAGGATATTTCGTTTATCAATGGTGTGCTGGGCAGCATCGTCCGGTCGCTGAACAATAAGCCTGCGGAGAGCCAGAACTGATGGCAGTTTATCTCGGAATCGACACCTCCAATTATACGACTTCGACCGCGCTGTTTGATAGCGAAAGATGGGCGGAGGGACGCCCAGCGGTAAGGATGGAGAAAAAGCTGCTGCCGACGGCACCAGGTGCGCTGGGATTGCGGCAGAGCGATGCTGTCTTTGCCCATGTCCAGCAGCTGGGCGGGCTTGCCGCACAGTTGTTCGGCAAGGAACCGCCTGCTTTGGCTGGCATCGGGGTTTCGATTTTTCCGCGGCGGGCGGAGGGGTCGTATATGCCCTGCTTTCTGGTCGGACAGATGGCGGCGGAGCTGACGGCTTCGGCACTGGGGGTGCCGCTGTACACCTTTTCCCATCAGGAGGGGCATATTGCGGCGGCGCTGTATTCAGCCGGCCGGCTGGATTTGATGAAGGAGCGGTTTATCGCCTTTCACCTGTCAGGCGGAACGACTGACGCACTGCTGGTCGAGCCGGGCGAGCCTTTTTTCAGGATTACACCGGCCGCCCATTCGCTGGATTTGAAAGCGGGACAGGCGGTTGACCGGGTCGGACTGATGCTGGGGCTGAAATTCCCCTGCGGGCCGGAGCTGACCGAACTGGCGCTGCAATGTGAAGAAAAGATCCGGGTCCGTCCGACGATGAAAGGGGCGGACTGCTGTCTGTCGGGGGTGGAAAACCGCTGCCGCAGGCTGCTGGATGAAGGAAAAGCGCCGGAATATATCGCGCTGTACTGTCTTAAGTCGATCGAAGCGGCGCTGGAAGGGATGACCCAGGCACTGCTGGAAAGGTATGGAGAACTGCCGCTGGTGTATGCCGGCGGCGTTATGTCCAATGTGATCATCCGCCAGAAGTTTGAATCAAAATACGGCGGGATATTTGCCCAGCCGCAGTTTTCTTCCGATAATGCAGCGGGGATTGCGGTACTGGCGGCATTGTCGGCAGGCGGGGATGTCTGCCGGGAAAGGAAAGCGGATTGAACCAGATACTGACCGTTTCCCAGATCAATGGGTACCTGAAAGGGATGCTGGATGAAGATGTCCAGCTCAAGAGCATCTATATCCGTGGGGAGATCTCCAATTTTACCAACCATCTGCGGACGGGGCATTTTTATTTTACATTGAAGGATGCCCGGACTTCGATCAAAGCGGTGATGTTTAAGTGGAACGCCTCCCGGCTGCGGTTTATGCCGCAAAACGGGATGAGTGTTATTATTTTCGGGAGTGTCCAGCTGTTTGAGCGGGACGGCATCTGTCAGATCATCTGCGCGGACATGCAGCCGGACGGGCTGGGTGCTTTGTATATGGCGTTCGAGCAGCTGAAGGAGCGGCTGGGTCGGGAAGGACTGTTTGACCCCGGTCATAAGAAGCCGCTGCCCCAGTACCCGGAAAAGATCGCGGTGGTGACCGCTAAGACAGGTGCGGCTTTGCAGGATATTATCCATATTCTGTCCCGCCGCTGGCCGCTGGGGGAACTGATTCTCTGTCCTGCACTGGTGCAGGGGGAAGGGGCCCCGGCGTCGATTGTTTCAGCGTTGCGGCTGGCCGAGAGTGTGTCTCCTGATGTAATCATTGTCGGCCGGGGCGGCGGTTCGCTGGAAGATTTGTGGGCGTTTAATGACGAGCGGGTCGCAAGGGCTGTGTATGCCTGTAAGGTGCCGGTTATATCGGCAGTCGGGCATGAAACGGATTATACCATCTGCGACCTGGTAGCCGACCTGCGGGCACCGACTCCATCGGCAGCGGCTGAACTTTGCGCACCGGATATCAGCGGATTGCGACGGGAGATCGCCGAGCTGTCAGACAGTCTGAATCGCTGCCTGTCTGATCGAATTCGGCTGGAGGGTGCAAGGCTTGCGGCTGTCGGAAAGAGACTGGCGGTATCCTCGCCTGAGACCCAGCTGGAACGGCGGCTGGAAAAGGTCGCTCTGCTGGAAAAGCGGATGCGGACGGCCGCGCAGGCGGCTGTTGCGTCGGCCTCAGCACGGGTGGATGGGGCAGCTTACCGGTTGAAGACCCATTCCCCTGAAGGCAGTATCCGAAAAGGCGAAGGACAGCTTTTGATTGCAGCTTCGCGGCTGCGGGCGGCGATGGCCGGCAGAATCGGAGCTGCCGAGCGGCAGCTGATTGGAAACGCAGCCCGGCTGGAGGGACTCAGTCCGATGCGGGTGCTGGCGCGGGGATATACCCTGACGGCGGCACCGGACGGACAGCCTGTCCGGCTGCGGCAATTGCGGCCGGGGGACCGGCTGGTGACCCGGTTTGTGGACGGAACGGCAGAAAGTACCGTGACCGCAGTCCATCAAGCTGACGGGAACCACAAAAACTGAGGCTGATAGAGGAAAGGAAACAGTTTATGGCTTCAAAGAAAACGCCGACATTTGAACAGGCGCTGACCCGGCTGGAAGAGATTGCCGCCGGGCTGGAAGACGGGAGCATGTCGCTGGAAGATTCGCTCAAAGCGTATGAAGAAGGGGTCGCGCTGGTGCGGCTGTGCCAGAAGACGCTGGAGGGTGCCAAACTCCGCCTGCGGGAGCAGACGGAACCGGAAGCAGCGGACGAACCCGGTACAGAAGAATCATAATTACCATAATTACAGAAAATACAGGTGCTGGGGACCAGCGCCGGAAAGGGCTGGTAATACGACCATGCATCAACAGTTTGAAGAGTATTTGCAGGCGATCGAAAACACCCTCGCCGGTTATCTCAAAGTCCCTTGTGAACCGGGACGGGTGCTGGAAGCGATGGGCTATTCGGCGTTTGCCGGAGGAAAACGGATCCGTCCGATCCTGACGCTGGAATTCACCCGGCTGTGCGGCGGGGACTGGAAAGCCGCACTGCCGTTTGCGGCAGGGGTCGAGATGGTACAGACCTATTCATTGATTCATGATGACCTGCCCTGTATGGACGACGATGATCTGCGCCGTGGGCGGCCGTCCTGCCATATTGCGTATGGAGAAGCGACCGCGCTGCTGGCGGGGGACGGACTGCTGACGATGGCGTTTGAAGCGGTGGCTGACGCAAAGCTGCCGCCCGAACGGGTGGTCAGAGCGGTCGGAATCCTTGCCGGCGGGATTGGTGTGCAGGGAATGATCGGCGGTCAGGAGATGGACCTGGAAAACGAAGGGGCGATCAGCCTGCCGCTGGAGACGGTGCGCAGGACCAATGAGAAAAAGACCGCGGCGCTGCTGTCATCGGCCTGCCGGATGGGGGTCGCGGCAGCAGGCGGAACGGAAGAACAGTTTTCCGCCGCCGACCGGTTCGCACGTAATTTCGGACTGGCTTTCCAGGTGATTGACGATATTCTTGACCTGACGGCCGATGCCGAGCAGCTGGGAAAACCGGTCGGAAGCGACCTGGCAAATGAGAAGGTGACCTATCCGTCGATTCTCGGGCTGGAAGGCGCGCGGGAATATGCCCGCCGCTATACCGAAGAAGCGGTGGATGCACTGAGCATTTTTGCAGAAAACAACGGTATCCTGACGGAGTATGTCCGTCGGCTGCTGGACCGTATCAATTGACAAAGGAGGGAATCGGTTTGATCAATGATCTGTTGGCCAATACCGTATTATGGATTGCGCTCGCCTGCTGGGCGGCGGCACAGGTGCTCAAGCTGATCCTGTATTCGCTTCACAGCCGGCGGCTGGAGATCGAGCGGCTGTTCGGAGCAGGGGGAATGCCCTCCTCACATACCTCGACGGTCTGTGGGCTGACGGTCGCAGTGGCGCGGATATATGGGCTGCAATCGCCGCTGTTTACCCTGTCGCTGGTGATGGCCTGCATCGTCATGTATGACGCGACGGGTGTACGCCGGGCGGCGGGCGAGCATGCGAAGGTACTCAACCAGCTGCTGTTTTCGGAGGGTGAGTTGATGACCCCGTCCCAGAAGGCGCTCAAGGAATTTCTGGGGCATACGCCGCTGGAGGTGCTGGGAGGCGCGATACTGGGCGTGATTCTCGGACTGGTGATGCCTGTGTAAGGCAGCCGGTATCATATAAACGTAAGGAAGTATTCGATGGAGCAGTTTCCAATACTGGACCGCATCCAGTCGCCAGATGATCTGCGGACGCTGGGGGACTGGGAGGTTGGCAGGCTATGTTATGAGATCCGGCAGTTTCTGATCCAGCACGTTTCCCGCACAGGGGGGCATCTCGCGTCCAATCTGGGTGCGGTGGAGCTGACGGTTGCATTGCACCGGGTGTTTGATTCTCCGCGGGACTCGATTGTCTGGGACGTCGGGCACCAGAGTTATACCCATAAGATCCTGACCGGGCGGAAGGAGCGTTTTTCTACCCTTCGCCAGCGGGACGGACTGTCGGGTTTTCCGAAGCCGGAAGAGAGCGAGCATGACGCGTTCGTCGCGGGGCATGCGTCGATCTCGATCAGTGCTGCCTATGGGATTGCCTGTGCCAACCGGCTGAGTGGCAATGACAATACCGCTGTTGCGGTCGTCGGGGACGGAGCATTTACCGGCGGGATGATCTATGAAGCGATTAACAATGCGGGGCGGAGCAATGTCCGTCTGGTGATCGTCCTCAACCACAACAATATGTCGATTTCCCGTAATGTCGGTGCATTTGCCCGGTACCTTTCGACTATTCGCGCAAAACCTGGATATCTGCATGTAAAACAGCGGGTGGAGTCGCTGCTGGACCATCTGCCGCTGGTAGGCAAACCGCTGAAAAAGGCGCTCAGGTCTTCCAAGTCGGTCCTCAAGTATATTTTATTCCATAATACCTTTTTTGAAGAGATGGGGCTGGAGTATTTCGGCCCGGTCGACGGGCACAACATCCAGGAACTGGAACAGGTGCTGCGTCGTGCAAAAGGACTCAGACGTCCTGCGATTGTACAGGTGGAAACGGTTAAGGGCAAGGGGTATACCTTTGCCGAGCGCAACCCGCCCGCCTATCATGGGGTCAGTCAGTTTGATATCCAAACCGGTTCGCCCGATCATGAACCGGCGCCGTCCTGCGACAGCTTTTCAGCGGTCTTTGGGGCGGAAATGGTCAAACATGGCCAGAACCCAAAAGTCTGCGCGATTACCGCGGCGATGGCGGTTGGAACCGAGCTGGACGGATTTGCCAAAGCCTGCCGGCGGCGTTTTTTTGATGTCGGGATTGCCGAGGAACACGCGGTAACCTTTGCGGCTGGACTGGCGGTCAAGGGATATATTCCGGTGTTTGCGGTCTATTCGACCTTTTTCCAGCGGTGTTTTGACCAGGTGCTGCATGATGCGGCGCTGGAGAGGACCCATATTGTCCTTGCGATTGACCGTGCGGGGATTGTCGGAGATGATGGCGATACCCACCAGGGAATTTTTGATATTGCGCTGCTGACGGCGATGCCTGGGGTGACGGTTTATTCACCTGCGACCTTTGACCAGCTTCGCCACGATCTCAGACGGGCATTGTTTGAGGATACCGGTGTTGTTGCGGTGCGGTATCCCCGCGGCGGGGAGAGTGTCTGCCATTGCCCGCTCGGCGCGGAGGAAGACGACGTCTGGCTGGATGGCAGCGGACTGACGGCCATCAGTTATGGCCGGACCGCGTCGGCGCTGTATGAAGCAGCTGAGGGGATGGAGCATCCCCCGGAAGTCGTGCTGCTCAACCGTATCTGGCCTTTTTCGGAAGAGCTGGTGCGGGTGCTGGCGCGGAGAAAGCATATCCTGTTCTTTGAGGAAGCGGTTCGCAGCGGCAGCATTGCTGAGCATCTGCTGAGCGCACTGGTCCAGGCAGGATTTGATGGAAAATATGAGATGGTGACTCTGCCGGACGGTTTTATTCGTCAGTGCAGCGTCCCATGGGCACTGGACAGGTACGGCCTGTCTGTCACAAAGATCCGGGAAAGGTTGCAGACAGCTGCCGGCATTCCGGCACAGCAGGAGAAAGGCAGGTGGGAAGATGGCGCGCCGTCTGGATGCAGCGATGGCTGCGATGGGGCTTGTCCCCAGCCGTGAACAGGCCGCCCGGCTGATCCGGGCAGGACAGGTGACGGTCAACGGCAAAGTTGCCAGCCGTCCGAGCATCCAGCTGCAAGAGAATGACCAGGTGGAAATTACCGGTGGTCAGCTTCCTTTCGTCAGCCGGGGCGGATTGAAGTTACAGCGTGCGCTGGAGGTTTTCCCGATCAGCCTGAATGGGTGTATCTGTGCCGATATCGGTGCTTCGACCGGCGGTTTTACCGACTGTATGCTCCAGCATGGAGCGGCGAAGATTTATGCAATTGACGTCGGGACTGGCCAGCTGCACCCGAGTTTGCTGAAAAATCCCCAAGTGGTCAATATGGAGAAGACCAATATCCGTGATCTGCCGCCCGATGCGCTGGAGCCGCTGGATTTTGTATCGACCGACGTATCGTTTATCTCGCTGCGGCTGGTGCTGCCGGTGATCTGCCGGCTGTTGAAGCAAGCTGGGCAGGCGGTTGTCCTGGTCAAACCGCAGTTTGAAGCGGGCCGGGGCAATGTCGGCAAAAAAGGGGTCGTCCGCGACCCGAAGATTCATCTGCAGGTTCTGCGGGACGTGGCGCGGTATGCCGCCGAATCGGGGCTGGATGTAACCGGCGCTGATTATTCACCGATACGCGGGCCGGAAGGAAATATAGAATATCTGTACCTGTTAAAGAAAGATCAGACCGCTTCTGTCGGAGATCATGACCTGCAGCAGCTGGTGACGGCTGCCCATCAGGCGCTTGGAAAACAGGGGTAAGAGAAGGATGTGACCCATGAAGCTGCTTTTGCTGCCCAATATTGACAAACCGCATGTCCGCTCCTGTATCAGCCGGCTGACGGCGATGCAGTTTTCCCAGCCGGTCGAATTTCTGATGGAAAACAAACTGGCCGCCCGTTTCGGAGAAATTCCCGGGCTGCGGTTTGGTGAGCTGGAACAACTGATGGCGGAGAGTGACGTCTGTATCGCAGTCGGCGGGGATGGGACGATCATCCATGGCGGAAAGATTGCCGCCTGTCACGCCCGGCCGGTATTGGGAATCAACCTGGGGCATCTGGGGTTTCTGGCGACGCTGGAAAGTGATCAGCTGGAGCAGATCGGCAGGCTGCTGACCGGAGAATACACGACCGAGAAGCGGATGATGCTCCGGGTCACGCTGGAGACGCCGTCGGGCGTCCGCAGCTGGCAGGCGATGAATGATGCGGTCCTCTCCAAAGGCGGGCCGCTCAACCGGATGATCGGAATGAGTATCGACAACCGCGGACGGACAGTGGGAAGCTACCGGGCCGACGGACTGATCTTTTCGACGCCGACCGGTTCGACTGCCTATGCGATGTCGGCGGGAGGCCCGATCATTGACCCGGCGATCAACTGTATTGCAATGACACCGTTGTCGCCGCATTCGCTGTTTTCGCGGCCGATTGTTTTCGATGACGAGAGCAGCCTGAGTGTCTGTCTGTCGGAGCAGGACGCGAAAGCCTATCTGACGATAGACGGGGAGGAAAGCGTTCCCGTATGGCCGCGCGACCGGCTGTTCATTGAGAAAAGCGAGATCGCCGTGACGCTGATCAATCTGACCGGTAAGTCGTTTTATGATGTATTGAATGAAAAGCTGATCTGGCGCAGCAGAAAATAAATAGAAAGGATCATCGGCTATGTCTCTCAAATCCGTTCGACTGCAAAAAATACTTGAGCTGATCGAAAAAAACAGAATAGACACCCAGGAACAGCTGCAGCAGCTGCTCCGCGACCAGGAAAATATCCAGACGACCCAGGCGACGATCTCCCGTGACATCAAGGAACTGGGATTGGTCAAGATTTCGGATGGTGAAGGAAACTATTATTATGCATATGGTCGTCGAGACCGCGGCAACCTGGAAAAGAAGTACCATGCGGTCTTTATGCAGTCGCTTCTGAGTGTCGATTATGCCGGGCATATCACCTGTATCCGCTGCCATACGGGTATGGCGAACGCGGCCTGCGCGGCACTGGACACAATGGGATTTGACGGGGTGGTCGGGACCCTTGCGGGGGATGACACCATCTTTGTCCTGATGCGCAATGAAGGGCAGGCAGAGGCGCTGGCTGCCCAGATTACCGCGATATTGGATAAGCACTAAGGAGGGCAGCAGATGCTGTGCCAGCTGTATATCGAGAACCTTGCCGTCATCGAGAAGGCGTCGATTGATTTTTCATCGGGGCTGACGGTATTTACCGGAGAGACGGGGGCAGGGAAGTCGATTGTTATTGACGCGATCAACGCCTGTTTGGGGCAGCGGGTCGGACGGGAGATTGTCCGAACGGGAGCCAGAAAGGCGCTGGTCATCGCATCCTTTTGCGGGATACCCGAGCCGGTCAGGTCGCTGCTGCGGCAAAACGGCTATCCGATAGAAGAGGACAGCCTGATTGTCCAGCGGGAGATCTCAGCGGAAGGCGGGTCGACTGTCCGAATTGACGGCCGGCCGGCGACGGTTGCGCTGCTGCGGGATATCGGTCAGAATCTGATCAATATTCACGGCCAGCATGACAACCAGATTCTGCTTTCTGCTGAACGGCACCTTTCGATCATCGACACATTCGGTGAACTGGAGCCGATGGCCCGGGAGTACCGGGAGGAATTTGAAAAGCTGCGAACCCTGCTCCGGCAGATGAAGAGTTTGTCGGTCGGAGAGGATGAGATAAAAAGACGGTCAGAACTGCTCCGGCTGGAGATCGAAGAGATCGAAAAGGCCAGACTTTCTCCCCGTCTTGAGGAGATGCTGACCGAGAAGGCGAGACAGCTGCGGGAAAGCGAAAAGATTGCGGGGGCGCTTGGCGAAGCCTGCCGTGCGCTGGAGGGGATAGAAGATCTTCCCGGTGCCTGCGATCTGCTGACCGACGCGGCGGCCGCGCTGGACGGGCTGCGTGCCATCCCGGAGTTTGCCGGGCGGGCAGAAGCACTGGAAAATCTGCGGATTGAAGTGGGGGAGATCACGTCGGAGCTGAGTGAAAGCCTGCACGCGATTTCCTTTGACCAGACCGAGGCGGAAGCGATTGAGCGCCGCTTGCGGCAGATTTCCAGGCTGAAATCCCGCTATGGCGGCAGTGTGGAGGAGATTCTCGCCCACTGCAAAAAGGCGCGGGAGGAACTGGAGGGCATGTCCTCACAGAAAGAAAACCTTCTGAAGGTTACAAAGGCAGCGCGTGCCCAGAAGGAAAAGACTGTTTTACTTGCCAACAGTCTGACAGAAGCGCGGATTGACGCAGCAGTCCGTTTTGCCGGGACGATTGAGGAGGAAGCCCGTTCGCTGGAAATGCCCAACCTGCGGGTGGAGACTTCGTTTGCGCCCTGCAAACTGTGCAGCATCGGCAATCATTCTGCTGAATTGCTGCTTTCTGCAAACCTTGGTGAACCGCCGCGGCCGATTGCGAAGATCGCGTCGGGCGGCGAGCTGTCCCGCATCATGCTGGCGATCAAAAGTGCGCTGGCGGACAAGGATAACATTGACACCCTGATCTTTGATGAGATCGACACCGGTGTCAGCGGCAAGGCCGCGCAGAAGATCGGGAAGAAATTACAGATGATTGCTTCCCACCGGCAGGTGATCTGTGTCACGCATTCGGCGCAGATAGCGGCGCTTGCTGATCAGCAGCTGCTGATACGCAAGTCAACCGCAGAGGGGCGGACCTATACCGAGGTTCTGCCGCTGGAAGGTGAGGCGCGGGTGGAAGAGGTCGCACGGATCTTTTCGACCGACCATGTCACCGAACTGATGCTCCAGACTGCCCGGAGCATGCTGGAAGAGGGAAAACGCCCGGTGCCGGATGCCGGGAAAGCCTCTTGCTGATAGAAGATACACGCGCAGTTTTCGGACAGCGAGCGGCTGTCCAATCCGGCTGTGCCCTGCCTGTAAAGGAGAGAAATCTACTTGGATAACCCGCTTTTGCCGATAAGTATTGTGATCTGTCTGGCCCTGTCCGCCTATTTTTCGGCGACAGAGACCGCAATTTCGAGTGTCAGCCGTCCGCGGCTGAAAGCGATTGAGGAATCGGGCGACGCCCGCGCCAAAACTGCCCTTCGGGTAACCGAGCGGTATGATGACGCGCTGTCGGCCATCCTGATCGGCAACAACATCGTCAACATTGCCGCTTCTTCGGTCGGCACCATCCTGTGCATAGACATCTTTGGCGAGAGCCTGGGCGCTCTGATGTCAACGATCATTATAACCCTGCTGGTTCTGACCTTCGGCGAGATTCTGCCCAAGTCGATGGCGAAGGAGAATTCGGAGACGATTGCACTCCTGTTCTGCGGCCCGCTTTCGGTGCTGATGAAGGTATTGCGTCCGCTGATCTGGCTGTTTGTCCAGGTCAAAAAACTGGTCATCGGCCGGTTCCACAAAGAGGACACCCCGACCGTTACCGAAGAGGAACTGCGGTACATCATTGAGGAAACAGTGGACGAAGGGGTGCTGGAGGAGCACGAAAGTGAGCTGATCCAGTCGGCACTGGAGTTCAACGATACGATGGCAAGCGAAATTTTGACCCCCCGCGTCGACGTTGTCGGCGTAGACGTGGAGTCGACCCCGCAGGAAGTCGCAGGCGTTTTTCTGTCTGAGCGGTATTCCCGCCTGGTCGTATATGAAAAATCAATTGACTCGATTATCGGCATCATCACCCTGAAGGACTTTTTCTCAGCTTATCTGAAGGACCCGAATTTTGATCTGCGTTCGATTATGCAGGAAGTCATGTTTGTCCCGCCCGGGAAACCGGTTTATGGACTGCTCAAGGAACTGCAAAAACAAAAGGCACAGATCGCAGTGGTTGTTGACCAGTACGGCGGCACATTGGGTGTCGTTTCTCTGGAGGACATTCTGGAGGAGCTGGTCGGCGAGATCTGGGACGAGGACGAGGAAAATGTCAGCCTCTGTACAGCGGTCGGCGACGGCGTCTGGCAGGCGGCCGGGGAAACCCATGTCGATGATCTGCTGGAACAGATCGCGCCGGACGTCACGCTGGAGGAAGACCATCCGACCACGCTGAGCGGCTGGATTGTCGATCAGATCGAACGGATCCCGGAAGCAGGGGAAAGTTTTGAGCTGGACGGGCTGCAAATCAAGGTCCTTTCGATGGATGAACATGTCATTAAACGGGTAGAGATCCGCATTCCGAAAAAAGTGGAAGAGGAGACAAAAGAATAATCTGCCAGTTGGCATGATAGAGATTTCCGGGTTCGGCTTTACGCCGGGCCTGGAAATTTTTTTATTTTTTTGCAACTTTTCGCCCTGGGAAAATGTATATACAGTAGATTCCACAAAAAGGAGCGAATTGTTATGAAACGTAAAATTTTTGCATTTGCATTGACCGCGGCGCTGATTTCAGCGCTCAGCCTGCCTGCCGTCTCCGCATCGGCGGCGGACACTGCCGGCAGCTCTGGTACCCCGGCAATTGGTGAGAACCAGACCCTGCCTGACAGCGTCCTGTATTACGGCGAGATCAGCGAAATCATCCGTGATGAGGATGGCTCGGTTTCTTCTCTGCTGTTGCAGTCAGAGGGTTCGGGCGATCTGATTGTCCATATTTCGGATAAAACCGTCTGGATTGACAGCGGTCATCAGCAGGCGAGTGATCCGTCTGATCTGAAGGTCGGCGAACGGATCTATGTTTTTCACAGCCCGGCTCAGACGATGTCTCTGCCGCCCCAGTCGGCTGCATTTGCGATCGTAAGAGATATTCCGATGGACGCCATGTGTGCCCAGTATCATAAGATTGAAGAAGTTACCGAAAGAGAAGACGGCAAGCTTCAGATTACAACCAGCAATGGCGGATTGTACCTGATCGTCGATGAGAATACAAAATTTGTGTCGTATGACGGCAAGGAAACCGTCGGTAAAGATGATCTCAAACCGGGCAATTTTGCTATGTTCTGGTATGGTATTGTGGCAACTTCCTATCCCGGTCAGGCATATCCCAACACCGTGATGATTTTGCCTGGCAGCGATGATACGCTGACCGGAACAGAAATGGCTGCACTTTTGCAGACATTGTCGGGAGAGACTGCCCAGCTGTCTGTAGCAGCGGAAGATGATGCGCCGGTCACGCTGGAAGGGTTTGTCACCGAGCTTTGGAAGATGTCTGGCAGCCCCAAGATCGACAGTTATTGGAAATTGCTCCGCTTTGAGGATGCAGGGAAGATTTCGATAGATGCGCGGTATGCGATGAGATGGGCGGACAGCAACGGCCTGCTGTCGGGTATTGAAGGAGATCTTCTGCGCCCGGACGCCGATATCACCAAAGAACTTGCCGGAGAGATTCTGACTGAATATAAGGAACTCGCCGATTGATATAAAAAAGATGAGAGGCAGGGGCTGTACGCCTTGCCTCTCATCTTTTTGCATTTAACGTGACATTTTATCCAGACATTCCAGCAGTTCGCCGATTTTCTGTTCAATTTCCGCATCGTCGCCGCTGTGCATAGCGTCCCGGATGCAGTGCTCGGTATGACCCTTGAGGACTTCCCGGTTGGCCTTTTTGATCAGCGACTGGGCGGCGAGCAGCTGGGTCGAGACATCAATACAATAACGGTCTTCCTCGATCATCCGCAGTACCGCGTCCAGCTGGCCGCGGGCATTGGAGACAAGGCGGGCGACCTTTTTGTGGTCGGCCATCATATGATTTCGGTGACCTCATATCCGGCATGGGATACGGCATCAGCCAGCATCTCATCGGTCACGTTTTCGTCTGCTTCGACGTATGCGCAGGCATCCTCAAGGCTGACGGTCGCATGAACGCCGTTGATTTCATTGAGAGCTTTTTCGACACGTGCGGTGCAGTGGCTGCACATCATACCATAAATATTGACTGTTTTTTTCATGAGATTACCTCCATTTGTATTTTCCGCAGGGATAGCCGCCTGCGGGGGATCTATTCTGGTTTCGGTCAGAGTCGTCTCTGCCGTATCAGACAGTTGGATGGACTCGCTGTCGGGCGCTTTCCAGAAGCGGAGCCGCAGCGCGTTGGTGACAACCGACACCGAGGAGAAGCTCATCGCCGCTGCCCCAAACATCGGGTTGAGTTTGATGCCCCAGAGCGGGTAGAGGGCACCGGCTGCGATCGGGATACCAACCGCATTGTAGCAGAGCGCCCAGAAGAGGTTCTGCTTGATGTTGCGGAGCACCGCATGGCTCAGCCGGACCAGCTTGACGACGTCCCGCAGGTCGCTTTTGACCAGTACAACGTCCGCCGATTCGATTGCAACGTCGGTTCCGGCGCCGATTGCGATACCGACGTCCGCTCTTGCAAGGGCGGGTGCGTCGTTGATGCCGTCGCCGACCATCGCGACCTTTTTGCCGTCCTGCATCAGGGCTGCGACCTGTGCTTCCTTGTCCTGCGGCAGGACTTCGGCGATGACACGGGTCAATCCGAGCCGGCGGCCGATTGCCTCAGCGGTTTTGCGGTTGTCGCCGGTCAGCATGATGACCGAAACGCCCATCTGCCGCAGGGTAGCGATTGCTTCGGCGCTGGTCTGACGGATCGGGTCCGCAATGGCCGCGATACCCGAGAGGACGCCGTTTTCAGCGATGAAGACAGGGGTCTTGCCCTCGTCCGCCAGCCGCTGCGCTTCATCCGCACCAGCGCCCAGCACAACACCTTCCGCCTGCATCAGCCGTTCGTTGCCTGCCAGCAGTACCCGTCCGCCGGACACCCCGCGGATACCCATACCGGGCAGTGTTTCAAATCCGCTGACCGGCAGCAGTACCAGCCCGCGCTTGTCCGCTTCTGCGACCAGCGCTTCCGCCAGCGGATGCTCCGACTGTTTTTCCAGCGACGCTGCCAGCCGGAGCAGGGTATCTGCGTCCTTTACACCTGCGACAACCAGGTCGGTGACAGCAGGGTGGCCTTCGGTAATTGTGCCGGTTTTGTCCAGCACAACGGTGTCGATATGATGCGCAGTCTCCAGCGCTTCTGCCGATTTGATCAGAATGCCGTTTTTGGCGCCGACTCCGGTACCGACCATAATAGAGGTCGGGGTTGCAAGCCCGAGCGCACAGGGGCAGGAGATGACCAGTACCGAAATTGCCGCATTGAGCGCAGCGGGGATTCCCTGACCGGCAAGCATCCAGATGATGAAGGCAATCACTGCGATTGAGATGACAACCGGTACAAACACGCCGCTGATCTTGTCCGCCATCCGTGCAATCGGGGCCTTGGTCGAAGCGGCCTCTTCCATCAGACGGATGATCTGCGACAGGGTGGTGTCCTCACCGACTTCGGTTGCTTCAAACACAAGATAACCGGTTTTGAGGACCGTCGCGCCGGTGACCCGGTCGCCGGGCTTTTTGGAGACCGGCATGCTCTCGCCGGTCAGCGCCGATTCATCGACGCTGCCGCTGCCGTCGACGACTTTTCCGTCGACCGGGATGCTGCCGCCTGCCCGGACAACAATCTGATCGCCCCGCTGCAGATCAGCGGTATCAACTTCCACTTCGGTATCTCCCTGCAAAACCATTGCAGTTGATGGGCGAAGGGCGACCATTGCACCGATTGCGTCGGAAGTTTTGGCCTTTGCTCTTGCTTCAAGGAATTTTCCGAGGCTGATCAGCGTCAGAATCATGCCTGCCGATTCAAAATACAAATCCATTGCGATGGTGTGCCCTGCGTGGAAATTGCCGTCTGCAATCGCGTATCCCAGCCGGAACAGCTGGACCGAACCGTAGACTGTCGCGGCCGCCGACCCAAGGGCGATCAGCGAATCCATATTCGGTGCCCGCTGGAACAGACGGGTAAACCCGTTTTGGAAGTAGTGGAAATTCAGATAGAGAATCGGCAGCAGCAGGAAAAACTGGGTCAGGGCGAGGGTAAAGAGGTTGCGGTCACCCAGCAGAAATCCCGGCAGCGGCCAGGAAAACATATGTCCCATGCAGACATAAAACAATAAAACAGTAAAGACACCCGAAACAATCAACCGGTGTTTCTGAGCGGCGATCTCCTTTTTCTGCATCTCAGCCTGTTGTTTGACCGCATCTTTTTTAGGTGCTTTTGCCTCATTGGATGCGACAGAAGCGCCGTAGCCGGATTTTTCAACCGTTTCGATCAGCTGAGCGGCCGAGACGATATTTTCATCAAAGGTCACCGACGCCGAGTTGGTCATCAGACTGACGGTTGCCTGCTGGACGCCCTCGGTTTTGCCGAGTGCCTTTTCGACATGTGCCGAGCAGGCGGCGCAGCTCATGCCGGTGACATTGAGTTTGACTTTGGACATGAGGATCTTCCTTTCTGCATTCCCCATCCCCTGGGGGTGGGGTACAGTTTGAGTATATCACATCCATTCCCGTTTGTCAAGAGAGGAGTCGGGGTACTTTTCAACGGAAGTGCAGGTATGGTATAATAATTTGAAAAAAATGTTTTGAAAAAACTGTTTTGAAAAAACTTTGATCCCATGCAACCAACCGGCCGATTTTGTCGGTATATCAGTTGAAAGGCCAAAAAGAGGAAGGCCGGAAAGGGGAGAAACATCATGCAGGACAACCAGATCACCGACCTTTACTGGCAGCGGGATGAATCCGCCATTCAGGAAACCGACCGAAAATACGGCCGGTACCTGTACAGTATTGCCTGCAACATCCTATTAAGCCGGGAAGACAGCGAGGAGAGCGTCAACGACACCTATCTGAAAGCCTGGAACACGATACCGCCAGCAAAGCCTGAGCGGCTTTCCGTTTTTCTCGGACGGATTACTCGCCGGCTGTCGATTGACCGCTACCGCGCCGCCCACCGGCAAAAGCGGCAGGCTACCAGCTATGCCCTCTCGCTCAGTGAGCTGGAGGAATGTATCCCGGAAGGAGATACCACCCGGGAGGGGGTTGACCTGCGGCTGCTGGCGAGTGCGATCAGTAGATATCTGCGGACGATTCCTGCACCGGCGCGCAGGGTGTTTATCGGGCGGTATTATTATATGGATTCCATCCGGGAAATTGCAGGATGGGCGGGGATGAGTGAGTCGAAGGTTAAAAGTATGCTCTACCGGACACGCAACGGGCTGAAAAGTTATCTGGAAAGGGAGGAATTTGCGGTATGAAGCGGGAAGAGATCAGCGACGCACTGAATTTGCTGGATGAAGAGCTGCTTTCCGAGACTGACCGGGTGCGCAGCCGTCCAGCCTGGATGCGTCCAAAGTACTATAGGGGACTGGGAACCGCGGCCTGTCTGATACTGGTTGCAGCGGCGGGAATGCAGTTTCATCAATGGCTGCACACCGGAGTCGATCTTCCGTCTGAAACGACTGTCGTAATAGATTCGTCAGAAAGTGCCGAACTCCCTGTCCTCAGCCTTGCAGATTGGGACTGGGGCGGTATGGGATTTGAAGGATACATGGCCTATGATATCAGCGAGCTGGTGAGCGCAAACCCGTGGGATGCTTCAATCCCGTTGGACAGATTGCCTGTCTATCAAAACAAACTGACGGTCAATGAAGACTATCTGGTCCGGGGCGGTGATTTTGACCGGATGGAAGAGGTTTTAAAGGATATCGCCGGACGGCTGGGGTTGGACAGCGAAAACCTGACCATTACCGACGACGCGCCAACCGAGGAAGAACGTCAGAAGTCGATGGAAAAATTCAAACTGACTGGGGGAGAACCGCCCGAAGGGTATTATGATCCGACCCGGCTGATGACCCATGCAGACGGGCTGGAATTAGAAGTGGATTTGAGCCTGACGGCAAAAATTACGTTTGAACCAGCAGTCCCACTGCCGGATGGGTATAACTTCACTTTTTTTGCCAGCTACGCCGACTGTCAGAAAACAGCGGACTGGCTGTTGGAAGAGTACGCCGGTCTGATGGATATGGAGCAGCCCACGACGGCGATTGACGGCGGCGACTATAACATCTACCGTCAGCAAAAATATCAGATTGCATTTTATGACGCATCCGGCAGCTATCTTGACCAGCTGCTCAATTATAATTTTAACCAGACTGTTTTTTATTGCGGAGATGATGGGATGCTGTCGATGGCGCGTGTTTTTCAGCCGGATCTCTCCCAGAAGGTAGGTGACTATCCGATTTTGTCTGTCGATGAGGCGGCGGAGCAGCTGGCAGAGGGCAACTGTATTTCCAGCGTACCCAGCGACGCGATCCCATCGGACACCCCGGCAAAAGTTGAACTGGTCTATCGGACCGGGGAGCGGGAAGGGTATTTTCTGCCCTATTACCGGTTTTATCTGGAACTGCCGTCGATGGAAGAGGAAGACGGGCTGAAAACTTACGGCGCGTTTTATGTTCCGGCAGTCCGGCCGGAATATCTCGAAGGGGTGCCGGTGTGGGACGGGAGCTTCAATTGATAAGCGGTTTTGGTTGAAAGTTTTATTCAAACGATAACCCCGGCAGCAATTTCACAGCTGCCGGGGTTGCTTGCGTTATGTATCCTGTTTTCCGTAATAAAGGATATTTTCTTCGCTGTCATATACCGCGACGGTAAAGTTGAAGGAATACCGCTCCAGAATATCCTGTTCGGTATCGTTCTGCCGGTCGATCAGCCGGTAGTATCCTTGTACAACTTCCGGGAAAAGCGGGTTGCCGCTGCCGTCGTTCAGGTAGGGACCGATCTGGTAAGAATCGTCCGACAGCCCATAGATCAATGCGGTCGTTGTTTCGTCCATTGGAAGGGGGGGCCAGTCGGAGCTTTCTTGTATCTGCTGCAAAACACTGTCGCCCTCAAAGGTCAGCAGGTCAAACGTTGTGCCGTCTCCATGAAAACCATGGTCTTCGACCTTTGAAGTGACTGTGCTGCCGGACAGGTCAAGCCCCAGTTCACTGCCGATTTGACCGGCCGGATCGCCCGATTGGCAGGCCGCCAGCATCACAGACATCGCGATTGCCGCCAGGGACAAAATGATTTTCCGCATGAATAAAAACTCCTTTCTCACTGAATAGTTTGTTTCCGTCGGAGGACAAATATCTGTACCGGGCTGCCGAATTCCTCAGAAAGCGGGCCTTCGATAAATCCCAGTTTTTTATAAAACGGTCTTGCGGCAATCCCTTTCGGGTCGCCTTCCCGGTAGGTGGAGACGGTCACATCCCGCCCGGACGGCAGCTGTTCCAGCATCAGCCCGACCATTTCCCGGGCAATATGCTGTCGCCGGCAGTCAGGGTCGACCGCCAGAAAACAGAGCTGGCACCTTCTTTTGGAAAAGAGGAGAATCCCTCTGATCTGCCCGTCCGCTTCTCCGCAGACGGCCCCGCCTTTCTGAATAAAGGAGAGAACGGTTTTTTGATGTTCAGTCAGTGCTTCCTCGGTTTCCAACCCGGGGAAGTTGTCTTTTACCTTACGGACCAGCTGCATCCATTGTTCGATATCAGCTGGATTTGCAAATCGAATGGTCATATCCATCACCTGCTTTTACAGATTGGTCAGAACCAAAGCCGCGCCGGAGACGATCAGCATGACGATCACCAGCTTGCGGACGATTTTTTCATCGAGGAATTTTCCGCTCAGCATCCCGCTTCCAAGTCCGATCAGCATAAAGGGGAGGAGGACGACAGCCTGCCTGAGCACGTCAAAGGTTAATAGCCCCCAGACAGTATACAGCACAATCCGCAGCGTGTTTTCGATCACGAAGACGGTGCAGATATTGGCCTTGAAGGAATGGCTGTCGTTGGTGACCTTCCCAAGGTATGCCCCCAGCAGTGCACCAACCCCATACAGCCCGCAGAGGATTCCCGACAAAATGCCAATCAGAATCAGCAGGAATTTTGATTGCTTGAACCGGCTCCCGTTTGCGTCGCTCCAGAGCATTTCTGCTCCGATCAGCACGATGATGGCACCGAACAGGACCTTGATGCTGCTGACATTGGCGCTTTTGAGAAAGAGGACGCCGGGAATTGTTCCGACTACCACCAGCAGTGCCAGCGGAAGACAGATTTCCCAGCGGATGGATTTTCGTTCCTTCCAGGCGAGGATAAAGTTGGTCGGGTACCCGAGCAGCAGTTCAACCGGGGAGATGCTGGAATTGCTGACGCCAAAGCTGAGGATGCTGGTGAAGACCAGCGTGTTTGCAAAGCCGCATAACCCTTTGACAAAAAATGCGGCAAGAGCGGCGATTATCCAGTAGATCATTTTATAAAATTCCTTTATCCGTGGTCAATTTTTGGGCATCCGGGCGACCGGCAGATTCCAGCGGTACTTGGTTGCCAGCATCCGCACGATGATGACGACCGCAGCCCCCACCACCAGCGCGAGAGAATCGGGAATCAGCATCCGTCCATAGATATAGGCCATTGCACCGAGGATAGAGGCGCAGGCATAGATATGTTTTTTAAGGATATAAGGTGTAATTCCGGCCATCATATCACGCAGCAGGCCGCCGCCGACACCGGTGACGACCCCAAGGAAAATTGCAAGAAAGCGGTAGTTTTCATATCCTGCCGCAACTGCCTTTTGTGCGCCCAGCACGGTGAATGCGCCGAGACCGATCGCGTCCAGAATATTCATCAGCCGCTCATAGCCTTCCAAAAACCGCATATCCAGAAAATAAGGGTTCAGATAGCAGATCAGAAAGATGATACCGACCGTCACCGCCGCCAGCACAAAATAGACCGGGTTCTGGAAAGAGCCAGGAGGCGTAATCTGTAGAATGATGTCCCGGATAATACCACCGCCGACAGCGGTTGTCGCGCCCAGCACAAGGACGCCGAACAGGTCCAGCCGTTTACGGATTGCGACCATCGCGCCGGAAGATGCAAAAGCGATGGTACCGATCACTTCGATCAGAAACTGCATGCTCATTTGTTTTCCCCCCGCATTCTAATTGCGTCCAGCACCAGCTGCAAAGCGGCATCAGAGACAAGGAAACGAATCTGCTGCCGTAAATCTTCTTTTTGTCCGGCATTTCTTCCGCCCAATTCTTTGCGCAGCGTGACCTGATGCCAGCCGCAGCAGAGGGAGATATACACTTCGCCGACCGGTTTGCCTTCTGAAGGTTCGGGGCCTGCGTTACCGGTGACAGCGACCGCGATATCGGCGCCGGAAAACTGTCGGACCCCGTCTGCCATTTCCTTAGCCGTCTCAGCCGATACGGCCGAGAAATCCCGCAGGGTTTCCGGTCTGACCCCGAGCATTTTGATCTTCATATCATTGGAATAGGTGACCATACCGCAGTGAAAGACAGCGGAAGAGCCGGAAACGTCGGTAATCCGCGCGGCGATCAGCCCACCGGTACAGCTTTCAGCGGTTGCAAGGGTCAGCCCGGCTTCGGACAGGGCATGGACGACCTGTGTCTGCAACGATTTATCCATCATTTTATCATAAGATATCCAATCAAAGTTTTCCATTTGTAACCCACTCCTTATCCGGTCTATTATAGCATGAAGCAGGGGGAATGTAAACGCCGGAAAGACATTTTTTGATAGGTGTTTCTG
>DVLN01000044.1 GCA_018715465.1 Candidatus Faecivivens stercorigallinarum
GTGTAGCTCAGCTGGTTAGAGTACCTGCTTGACATGCAGGGGGTCGATGGTTCAAGTCCATTCATCCACACCATCTTATGAACAGCTCTGATTGATTTCAGGGCTGTTTTTTGTTTTTGGTTCTGTTTAAAAAACGCCGCGGAGTACCGAAAGGGTATCCCGCGGCGTTTTTGCCGTTTATACAGTGTTTTACAGGATATTTTTCTCGACTTTGCCGTCCTTAATGACCAGTTTGACATGGTCGGCATGGATCAGGCAGAAGATGTCCGAAAGCGGGTTGCCGTCGACAATGACTACATCCGCAAGTTTGCCCGGCGTCAGGCTGCCCAGACTGTTTTCCATCCCCATGACAGCTGCTGCGTTGATGGTGCCGGCGCGGATGGATTCCATCGGAGTCATGCCAGCCCGTACCATCGCTTCAAACTCCCGTCCGTTTTCCAGATAGGGGGTGTTGGGTGAATTGGAAAAGTCGGTGCCCAGTGCAATGCGGATACCTGCTTTGCGTGCCATCGCAATGGTTTTCTTGTTGGCTTCGGCGCAGAGTTGTGCTTTTTCCCGCATCCAGTCGGGAAGTCCCGGCAGACCGGCCACCCCGAGTGAAATCCAGAGGGTTGATACCAGAAACGCCCCTGTTTCCGCCATCAGGTTAATTTCCCGCTGGGTCAGCATGACACCGTGCTCAATGCAGCTGACACCGGCCAACAGCGCTTGGTATGCGCCCTCGTATCCGGTACAGTGGGCGCATACATAAGTGTGGTGACGTTTTGCCTCTTCGACAATTGCCCGCAGTTCTTCGGGGGAGAACTGGACGTCGTCCACCCGATCGGTTGGGGAGGATACCCCTCCAGTCGCACAGATTTTAATGAACTTTGCACCCATCCGAAACTGTTCCCGGACCGCTCGGACACAGCCGTCCGGCCCGTCACACAGCATCGAGGTGTGACTGTAGGAATTGAAATATTCCGGCGTCATTTCGGGGTTACCGTCGACATGACCGGATGTAATGCTCAGCACCTTGCCGCCGGGAACGATGCGCGGGCCGCGGATGGCGCCCCGCTCGACCCCTCTGGAGAGATACAGCCCAGCTTCACTCATATCCCGCAGGCCGGTAAATCCGGCATCCAGCAGCAATCCGAGCTGGTGAACTCCACCGATGATCTGGTCGCCGAACATTCTTCCGTCGGCAAAGGACCCGGCGTCCTCCTCGCCAGAAAGATGAGCATGTACATCAATAAAGCCCGGCAGGATACTGCCGTTCGGGGGACAGTTATACACGACAGCGTCCGTCTGCGGACAGCCATCGGCTGCACCCGCATACACAATCCGGCATCCCTCAATCAGCAGGGCACCGTCTTCCACCGGCTGATCTTCTACCGGATCAATCAGCCTTCCAAGCAGCAAAATCTGTTTCAAAGCGTACTCCTTTCGCCGTAGAATTTTCCGTGGCTGTAATGGGATTTTCGCAGGCAAATAATAAAAATATGACTATATTCAGTATAGCAGAGCTACTTTGAAAAGTCAACGGCTTGTTGAATTGCCCCAAAATTCTGACGATCTGTTGCATGTTATCTGTAGTTGACTGGTTTGTGCAAATATTCGTGTCATGATTCGGAAAATGCCTTGACAAAACGAAAATAAGGTGATAATATAAACATATGAACAACAACTCATATGTAGAAAGGAAGGCTGCCAATGGCAATTGATGAAGTGGAACATTGCGAGCTGACCCATCAGCACCCTGGTTTTGCTGAAAAGGTTAACAGTCAGATGCCGGAGGAAGATAACCTCTATGATCTGGCCGAACTGTTTAAGGTGTTCGGGGATTCGACCCGGATTCGGATTCTGTACCTGCTGCTGGAATCGGAAATGTGTGTCTGTGACATTGCGCAGTGCCTGTCGATGACCCAGTCGGCGATTTCCCACCAGCTGCGGGTGCTGAAAAACGCCGATCTGATCCGCTTTCGACGGGAGGGCAAGACGGTCATCTATTCGCTGGCTGATGAGCATGTGCGAATGATTCTCTCCTGTGGGATGGAACATATTCTGGAATAATTTTTTTGAAAGGATGCTTTGCCATGAAAAAGACCTATAAAATTGATGTTGACTGCGCAAACTGCGCCAATAAAATGGAAACTGCCGCCAACAAAACAGCTGGCGTTAAAAACGCGGTCGTCAACTTTATGACCCTCAAAATGGTCGTTGAATTTGACGAAGGCGCTGTTCCGGCTGAGGTCATGAAACAGGTTCGCCTCAACTGCAAAAAGGTTGAGGACGACTGCGAGATCTTCCTGTAATCGGTGCTGCAGCGGGGAGGATTGTGAGTCCGATGAATAAAAAACAGAAAAAGGTGCTGTTCAGGATTATCGCTTCGGCGCTGCTGACGGTCGTGCTTGCACTGCTGCCTGACTGGCAGTGGAAAGGGGTGCTGTACCTGTTGCCCTATCTGGTGATCGGGTATGATATTCTGTTGAAATCTGTCAAGGGTATCCGCAATCGCCAGCCGTTTGATGAAAACTTCCTCATGGCGGTGGCAACGGTCGGCGCGATGCTGCTCGGTGAGTTTATCGAAGGCGTCGCGGTCATGCTCTTTTACCAGATCGGCGAGTTGTTCCAGAGCTATGCGGTCGGGAAGAGCCGACGCAATATCAGCGAGCTGATGGACATTCGCCCCGATTATGCAAATATCGAGGACCAGGACGGCCAGTTGGTACAGATTGACCCGGACGAGGTGGAGACAGGTACCGTTATTGTGGTGCGCCCTGGTGAGAAAATCCCAATCGACGGAGTCGTAGTCGAGGGTGTTTCGACGCTGAACACCAGCGCATTGACCGGAGAGAGCGTTCCGCGGGATATTCAGCCGGGCGACGAGGTGATCAGCGGCTGCATCAATATGACGGCTTTGCTGAAAATCCGTACCAGCCGTGAGTTTGGAGAATCGACTGTTTCCAAAATTCTTGATCTGGTTGAAAATGCCAGCTCCAAAAAATCCAAGTCGGAAAACTTTATCGCCAAATTTGCGCGGATTTATACCCCTGTTGTTTGTTTCAGTGCACTGGCGCTGGCAATTCTGCCGCCGCTGGTGCGGATGCTGATGGGGTTGAACGGCGCGTGGGGCGACTGGGTTTATCGGGCGCTGACTTTTCTGGTTATCAGCTGTCCCTGTGCACTGGTTATCAGTATTCCGCTCAGCTTTTTTGCCGGTATCGGCGGAGCCAGCCGGGCTGGGGTACTGATTAAGGGCTCCAATTATATGGAAACGCTGGCGGGTGTGCGCTGTGTCGTGATGGATAAGACCGGCACGATGACTGAGGGGATTTTTGAGGTCAGCGGCGTTCACCACAATACGATTGACGCGGATAAACTGCTGGAATACGCGGCACTTGCCGAGAGCTATTCCACCCATCCGATCAGCCAGAGTATCCGCCGGGCTTATGGCCGCCAGCCGGACCAGTCGCGTGTCCGTGAGGTTCAGGAACTGGGCGGGCATGGTATCACCGCTCTGGTGGACGGGCTAAAGGTCGCGGTCGGCAATGACAAACTGATGAAACAGCTGGGCGTTGATTTTGTCGACTGCCAGGATGCCGGGACGGTTGTCCACGTTGCATTGGACGGGAAATATGCCGGACACATCCTGATCTCCGACCGGCTCAAACCTGACGCAAAACAGGCGATCGTCCAGCTGCGGCGTATCGGTGTCAGTAAAACCGTCATGCTGACCGGTGACCGCAAGATCGCCGGTGAAGCGGTCGCAAAGGAACTGGGAATTGACCAGGTTTATACCGAACTGCTGCCGGGAGACAAGGTTGCAAAGGTTGAGAAATTGCTGAAAGACTGTCGAAAGCGGGAGAAGCTGGCCTTTGTCGGAGACGGCATCAACGACGCGCCGGTCCTTTCTCTTGCGGATGTTGGAATCGCGATGGGAGCATTGGGATCTGATGCGGCAATCGAAGCGGCGGATGTCGTGCTGATGGACGATAACCCGCTGAAAATCGCAAAAGCAATCCGAATCGCCAGAAAGTGTCTTCGGATTGTTTATGAGAATATATTTTTTGCGATTGGTGTCAAGCTCCTCTGCCTGATACTCGGGGCAGTTGGGATTGCGAATATGTGGCTGGCGATCTTTGCTGACGTCGGTGTTATGGTTATTGCGGTACTCAACGCAATTCGGGTGCTGAGTGTCCGAAAATTGTAAATATATGCGTACAAGAGCCGGCTGCGAGAAGCAGCCGGCTCTTATACGCAATTTATATGAGTTGAGATCAATGCTGGATTTCAATATTGCCCATGCCGAAATTCGGTGTGCAGGACAGGTGCAGTTCGATCAGTTCATTGTCATGGTTATGGCGGACTTCACACTGCTCATCAAAGATCATGCAGGCTTCGTCGCCCGGTTTGCAGGCCGGCCACTGGGGCAGGCTGGGATCGTTGGGGTCGCCGTATTTGGCAAAGTTGACCCATGCCGAGAACATCTGATGTTCCAGCTCATCCGATACGCCGGGCTTGTTGCAGACCGGTACCAGCTCGGTATTGTGGAAGACAAACGGGATTTCCGAGCAGTGCCAGGGGCCTGCGCCTTCGTCAATCGGGAAGTCAAAGGCAAAGAGGTAGGAATAGGTCGCCGACTCGGCATATTTGGACTTTTCGGCGATAAACCGTTTGGAAGGTGCGCGGAAAGCGGAGTCCAGCGTCACCAGATCGCACAGGTTCTTTCCAGGGTAGGCTTTCCAGAACAGCTCGATCAGTTTGCCTGCCTTTTCCTCACCGTAAACACCGACAATCATCTGGTAGGCTTCATAGGGGGTCATCGTATTGCGGTCGGGACGGCCGGGACCGAAGCCCATAAATTCATCCAGTACAGTACCGACGATGACTGGAATCGTCTTTGCATGTTCGGTAAAGCCGACGATCAGCGGGTCGCCGAGGTAGAAGTCGTCAGCAACTGGATTTCCACCGACATATTTGCCGGCTTTTGCCAGGTCGAGGAAGACTTTCTGGTAAGCCTGGGCCATCTTGTTGTAAGGAGCGGTTTCCAGTTCTTCAATCGTTTTAATGCCCATCTCCTTCATCATCGCGTTGACGATGTCGGTACCGTCGACCTTGCCGCTGAAAGCATTTGTGCCAAAGCCGAAGACATCCAGCAGGCCCGACTGGATGATGCCCTTGTGGAACAGGCCATCCGCCTCGGGAATCTGCATCAGCGTCCAGACTTTCATACCGCCGCCCGACTGGCCGAACAGGGTAACATTTTCGGGGTCTCCGCCAAAGGCTGCAATATTGTCATGAATCCATTTGAGGGCGGCGACCATGTCGGCACTGCCGGCATTTGCGGAATTTTTGTATTTTTTGCCAAACGGGGAGACATCCAGATAGCCCAGGATGTTCAGCCGGTGGTTGATCGAGACGACGACGACATCGCCATACTGGCTCATATTCTTGCCGTCGTATGCCTGCTGTTCGATCGACGAACCCGCGGAGAACCCGCCGCCATGCAGCCAGACCATGACCGGTTTTTTGGCGGATGGGTCGATCGACTGGGTCCAGATGTTCAGGTACTGGCAGTTTTCATCCATCGGCCAGTAGCGATGGGGGACTTTCATCTCGCCGGAACCGGGTTTGTCCTGACCCATCAGCGGGCAGACATACCCGTAACCCAGGGCGTCTTTGACCCCTTCCCAGCTCTTGGGCGGGGTGGGCAGCTGGAAGCGTTTGGCGTCGGCATATTTGATGCCGTAGAAGGTATAGGTGCTGTCCAGTACAAAGCCGCGCAGTTTGCCGTACTTGGTCTGGACGATCGGAGCGGTGGTCGAGCAGAGGAATTTTCTGGTCATATTCGGTATCTCCTTATTGATCGTAATGTATGGTAAATTAGTGTTCTACCTTGACTTCGCCGCCGAGTTTAAAGGCAGGCGCGCAGGCAATATGCAGGTCAACCAGCTGGTTGTCGTGGTTGTGGCGAACTTCGCATTCCCTGTCAAAGATCATGCAGGCTTCGTCATCAGGCGTGCAGGCGGGCCATGCGGGCAGGCTTGCATCGTTCGGGTTGCCATAGCGGGCAAAGTTGACCCAGGCAGAAGCCATCTGGTGTTCCAGCTTTTCGGTTACGCCGGGGATGTTGCAGTAAGGAGTCGTGGTCGCGTTGTGGAAGACGAACGGAATTTCCGAGCAGTGCCAGGGTCCGGTTCCTTCATCAACCGGCAGCTCGAGGGTGAACATGTAGGAATAGGTTGCCGACTCAGGGCAGGCAGCTTTCAGTTTGATAAAGTCCTTGCTAGCCTTGCGGAAGACGCCGTCCAGACTTACGAGATCACAGAGGCTCTTTCCGGGATAGGCTTTTTCAAACAGCGCAATCAGCTGGTCGGCGTTCTTCTCGCCAAATTTGTCAGCGATCAGTTTTCTGCCTTCCTCTTTGGTCATCGTGTTGCGGTTGGGATTGCCGGGGCCAAAGGCGATAAATTCGTCCAGTACGGTGCCAACCATGACCGGGATGGTCTTTGCATGTTCGGTAAAACCGATGGCGAACGGGTCGCCGGGGTAGAAGTCGTCGGCAATCGGACCGCTGGCGCCGATATAATGGCCAGCTTTGGCAACTTCAGGACTTACTTTATTGTAGGCTTTGGCAAGATCTTCGTAGGGAACGGTTTCCAGTTCTTCCACATCTTTCAGGCCCAGCTCTTTCATCAGTGCCTTGACGATCTCGGTGCCATCGGGAATGGTGGTATTCTTGAAGTTTGCGACACCCGACTGGATGATGCCTTTGTGGAACAGGCCTTCGGCGGACGGGGTCTGCATCAGCGAATAGACTTTCATGCCGCCGCCCGACTGGCCGAACAGGGTGACATTCTCCGGGTCTCCGCCGAAGTTTGCGATATTGTCATGAATCCATTGAAGGGCAGCGACCATGTCCGCGTTGCCTGCGTTGCCGGAGTTTTTATACTTGTCGCCGAACGGGGAGAGGTCCATGTAGCCCAGGATATTCAGACGATGGTTCAGGGTAACGACGACCACATCGCCGAATCTGCTCAGCGCGTCGCCGTCATATGCCTGCTGTTCAATCGAAGAACCGGCAAAGAATCCGCCGCCATGCAGCCAGACCATGACCGGCTTTTTGGCGGAGGGGTCAATCGACTGGGTCCAGATGTTGAGGTACTGGCAGTTTTCATCCATTGGCCAGTAGCGATGGGGGACCTTCAGTTCACCTGCGCCGGGTTCATCCTGCTTGAGCATCGGGCAGACATAGCCATAGCCGAGCGCATCCTTAACCCCTTCCCAGCTTTGGGGCGGGGTGGGAAGCTGAAAGCGTTTTGCATCGGCGTATTTGATGCCGTAAAAGGTGTAGGTGCCGTCCAGAATGAAGCCGCGCAGTTTTCCATAGCGGGTCTGAACGACAGGTTCAGTGGTGGTACAGACAAATTTTTTTGCCATAGTCATAATCTCCTCTGGGTGTAATTTTAACGGTCAAAACTTGGTTCCAATAAATAGGATTTGGAACTTTCTGACATTATTATAGCGGATTGTTTTTGAAATTGCAAGGCAATTTTTTGTCTGATGATGACTGTTTTTTATCTTTTTGTACGGGCAATCTGTATGAACCGCTGTTTTTTCGCTTCTTTAACGGAAATTTGCAGTAAAATGTTTGCGGAAAATGGCTGCCGTTGCGTAATGGAGCGGTGTGTTGTATAATAAGGGAGAGTTTACGGCGGCCGTGCTGATGGGAGGTAGTGATATGCGGATGCAGACTCAGCTGGAGTGGGAAATGGAAATGGCCGGCAGCGTGCTGGACGAGGTGCGGACGGAGATCTATCTTGCACTGCGGTATCTCGATGGAGCACTTGCCCGGCTGGGGTATGCGGCTGACCTGTCGGTCAGGAGTCTTGCGACGGATGGCGAAAAACTGTTTTATCCGCCGGAGCATCTGCTGGACATCTGGAAGAAAAACCCGGTGTTTGTCAACAGGGCGTATCTTCATACCCTTTTGCACTGTATCTTTCTCCATCTGTGGACCCGCTCCGGCAGAGAAAAGGTATATTGGGATACTGCCTGCGATATTGTTGCCGAAGGGGTGATCGACAGCCTGCATGACCCTGCTTTTAAAAGGCCGGTCAGCTGGACAAGGCAGAAAACTGAGCAGCTGCGCAAATCACAGCGGCTTGTCTCGCCGGCAGCCGTCTACAGCTGGCTGCTGGAACTGCCGGAAGACGAGTTTACCGCATTGCGCCGGGAATATTATACCGACGATCACCGTTACTGGCCGGATGAACAGCAGATGGCGGCCAATCCTTCTGCCGGTGAGGACTGGAAAAGGGAGTCTTCGCGGGTTCAGAGTGAGCTGGAAACGCATGGAAGCGAGCAGGGTGACCAGGCGGAGGCAATCGCTGCCCAGATCAAGGCTGGAAAAAGCAGGAGAAGTTACCGGGAGTTTCTGCGGCGGTTCTGTGCATTGCGGGAGGAAATCAAAATCGACCCCGACAGCTTTGATCCGGGGCTGTATACCTATGGGCTGTCGCTGTACGGCAACCTGCCGCTGATCGAACCGCTTGAGAGCCGGGAAGAGATGCGGATTGAGGATTTTGTCATCGTGATTGATACGAGTTTTTCCACCAGCGGCAAACTGGTACAGGCGTTTTTGCGGGAAACTTTTTCGCTGCTGGTCGAAAGCGGGATTTTTCTCGACCGCTGCCGGGTACGGGTGCTGCAATGTGACGACGCGGTGCGGGAGGATACTTTGCTGACAAGCCCTGACCAGATGCTCCGGATGGCAGACAATTTTACCATTATCGGCGGAGGTGGGACCGATTTCCGCCCGGCTTTCCGGTATCTGTATCAGCTCAAAGAAAAAGGTGAACTGAAGGGGCTGCGGGGAATGCTGTATTTTACCGATGGAAAGGGCATATATCCCAACCGCCGCCCGCCGTGGGAGACAGTGTTTGTCTTTGCCGATGAAGAAACCGGCGGGCTGAATGAAGCCGCTGTCCCAGGATGGGCAATGCGGCTGACGCTTGACCATGAACAGCTCAGTCAGATGGGGAAGGGAACCAGATTATGAATATCAAACGTGCAAAAGAGGAGATCAAACAGACCATCCGCGCCTACCTTTCGCGGGATAACGCGGGAAACTACCGGATTCCATCCATCCGCCAGCGGCCGTTGCTGCTGATCGGGCCGCCCGGTGTCGGCAAGACCCAGATCGTCGCACAGGCTGCCGAGGAATGCGGTGTCGGGCTGGTGTCCTATACCATCACCCACCATACCCGTCAGACGGCGGTTGGTCTGCCTTTCATTAAAGAAGCGGTCTATGGCGGTGAAAAGAGAAGCGTCACCGGCTATACAATGAGCGAAATCCTCGCCAGTGTCTGGGAAAAGATCGAAGCGGGCGAAAAGGAAGGTATTCTGTTCATCGACGAGATCAACTGTGTATCCGAAACATTGGCTCCGACGATGCTGCAATTTTTGCAGTGCAAGACCTTCGGCAACCAGCCGCTGCCAGAGGGCTGGCTGATTGTCGCCGCCGGTAACCCGCCGGAATATAACAAATCGGTACGGGATTTTGATATCGTAACGCTGGACCGGATACGTCGAATGGATATTGAAGCCGATCTGCCGGTTTGGAAGGAATATGCCCGCCAGCGCGGACTGTTTCCGGCACTGCTCAGTTATCTCGAACTGCGTCCGCAGAATTTTTATAAAATCATCCCCGATGTCGATGGGACACAGTTTGTTACAGCCCGCGGGTGGGAAGACCTGTCGGAGCTACTGTATGTCTATCAGCAGCTGGGACTTCCAACCGACTGGGAGCTGGTACACCAGTTTTTGCAGCATGAGGAAGTCGCGCGGGATGTTGCGGCTTACCTTGAACTCTACCGCAAGTACAGCGACGCATATGGTGTGGATGAAATTCTCGCCGGCAGAATCCGCCCCGGTGTATATGCCCGGGCGATGGATGCGGCGTTTGATGAGCGGCTCAGCCTGGTCAGCCTGATCGGCAGCGGGCTGGCGGTCAGGTTTGCAGCCGCACGGGATGCCGGGACGGTGACTGATCGCTGCTATGCATTTCTCAAGTCGTTCCATGCCGCGCCCGCCGAAGGGACTCCGGCGCAGCTCTGGCAGAAGATGCTGGATGCGCGCAAGGGTGAGCTGACGGAAGAACAGCACCATCTGCTCCCGGATAAGCGGCGGGATCGGATTTCGGCGGAGGTCGACCGTCTGCTGGGTGAGTGGATGCCGGACGCGGCGGATTTTGAGCAGGCGTTTGAGCAGGCACGGGCCGGGTTTGCGGCACAGGCAGAAGCGGCCGAAAAGCTGACCGAAACAGCCTCTCAGGCGTTGGAATACGCCTTTGACTTTATCGAGAACGCATTCGGTGAGGGACAGGAGATGGTGGTCTTTGTGACCGAACTGACGGTCGGGCCCGATTCCGCGCCGTTTATCGCCGACAATGGCTGTGAGCGATACTACCGGTATAATCAGTCGCTGCTGGTCGGTTCCAGAAGGGCGGCACTGCGCCAGCAGCTGGAACAGGATGAGATCCGCGGCAATGAACACAGCCTTGAATTCTGAGCGGAAAGGTGAAGGGATGGAACTTTCATTTGTATGGGAAGAAAAGGAAGGCGGCGTTTCCCTTCTGGGCGTGTACGGAGATACACCATCTCCGGTTATCCCTGATCGGATTGAGAACCGGCCGGTTATCGAAATCGGACGGTACTGCTTCGCGCCGGACGGCCGCGAGCCGGAAAAGGCACACAAAACCGGTCATTTTGATGGCGGACGGCGGATTGACGGCAGTTTTGTCGAATCGGTTTGGCTGCCGGATGGTGTGAAGATTCTGGATAACGCCGCCTTTTACAACTGCCGTGCGCTGCACAGTCTATCGGTCGGTACCGCCATCGGTGCGGTGGGCAGTGACCTGTTTACCAACTGCTGGGAGCTGGAAAAGCTGGTGGTTCGCGGAAGGGTGGACGGAGAGAGTGGGCTGAAAAAACTGCTCGCCGTCATCAGCTCCGATCTGACGGTCTGCTTTGGTCAGGATGGGGAAGGGCCCCGGCTGTTTTATCCCGAGTACTTCGAGTCGATGGATGAAAATACCCCTGCCCATATTTTCAATTACTCGATATCGGGACAGGGGTATCGTTACCGTCAGTGCTTTACCGCCGGGGGCGGTGTTTCGCTTGCTGATTACGACCGGGTTTTCCCGGTTGCGCTGCCGGGGGAGACGGTACGGACTCTCTGCCTGATCGGCTGTTACCGGGTCGCATTTCCAGACGTGCTAACGGATGAGGCGAAAAAACAGTATCTGGATTTTCTGAGCGGACATCTGACGGAACTCGCCGGACTGCTGGTACAGATGCGGGATACCCTGCTGCTGGAACGGCTGGCCGCAAACGGCGCGGCGGGACGTGAACTGCTGGCGCTGATTTCCCATCAGGCAGCTGCAACCGGTTGGAACGAGGGGGCAGCTGCCGCCGGAGAACTGACCCACCGTTATTTCGGCAAAAAGAAAAAAGAATACACCTTTTAAACTTTGCAATGTGGAAAACTGCATTCAGTACAAAATTACAGTCGGGAGGCGTTTTTGTGAAGATCTATGATATCACCCAGGAACTGTTTCACTGTGTCGTCTTTCCAGGCGACCCAAAACCTGAAAAGGAAGCGGTACTGCGGATTGAAGACGGTGCTGTCTGCAACCTGACCAAGGTCAGCCTTTGTGCCCACAATGGTACCCATGTCGATGCGCCCTGGCATTTCTGCCAGGATGGAAAGACAGTCGAACAGGTCAGCCTGGATAAGTTTGTCGGGAAATGTTATGTCGCCGAAGCCGCCGGCGAGCTGAAAGCTGAGGATGCAGAAAAACTGCTGCAAACAGCCAAAAACGCAGACCCCGAAGCAGCAAAAAGACTGCTGATGAAAGGATCTGCGTTTGTCTCGGCCGGAGCCGCAAAGGTATTTGCTGAGGCTGGTATCTGGCTGTTTGGCAACGAATCCCAGACGGTCGGGCCGGAGGATGCCCCGGCTGAGGTGCACCATATTCTGCTGGGGGCCGAAGTCGTTTTGCTGGAAGGAATCCGGCTGGGTGAAGTCCCGGAAGGTGTATATCTGTTAAATGCAGCGCCGATCAACCTCGGCGGCTGCGATGGCGCGCCCTGCCGGGCGATTCTGATGCAACTGTAAACGGCACAGATCATTGTATATTTGCTTGAACGGCCACTGTGATTATGATATAATCATGGTGGCCGTATATTTTGCGGCACTTTATGCAAAGGAGTTGGTTTTTATGAAGATGAACCGTGCATGGAGGGCCCACGGAATTTGACCCTCCAATTGATGATTTGGAGGAAATAAAATGCAAAATGAAATCACGATCTATGAGTGCACAGAAATTGCCGAACAGGAACGCTTTTGGAAGTATCTGAAAGAATATTTTGTACGGGATATTTTTCCGGGAGAAGTAAATTGCTTTCACGGCTCAGAAGAATACCGACAGAATATTT
>DVLN01000045.1 GCA_018715465.1 Candidatus Faecivivens stercorigallinarum
AATCTCTTCCATATCAAATGTTTTCAGTTCCCGGATAACGATTTCCATATTCTGTCCTCTCCTTTTTAGTGGTATTATACTCATTATAGCGTGTCAAAAAAATATTTTCAATTTTTCAGAATGGGTGAATGGAAACAGCTTTCTAAATCGTATTGATTGTGAACGGCTCAAAAACAGAGCCGAAAAGATTGGAGGAAATCAATATGAAGAAGATTTTTGTTTGCATGATGGCGGCTGCAATCGTCGTAACAATGGGTGCTGCTGGTGTTTCAGCGGCAGGACGCGGGAATGGTCAGGGAAACGGAACAGGTTATCGGTACGTTGATGCAGATGGAGACGGAATCTGCGACCATCAGGGAACCGGCCGTGGATTTGTAGATGAAGACGGAGATGGCATCTGTGATCATCAGGGAACCGGGCGTGGTTTTATTGACGAAGATGGCGATGGAATTTGTGACAATCAGGGGACAGGTTGCCGGAATCAGGGCGCGGGTAAAGGCTGGCAGCGCGGCAACAATGTCAGATAATACAGAAAAGGGTGAAGAATCATGCGGAGCGAACAGGAGGCAAACAGGGCGATTGAATTATACGCGGATACTGTGCGCCGCATCTGTATGCTCCACTTGAAAAATCACGCAGATACCGAGGATATCTTTCAAACTGTCTTTTTAAAGTACCTTCTCAGTTCAAAAGAGTTTGAAACACCCGAACATGAAAAAGCCTGGTTTATCCGGGTTACCGTAAATGCCTGCCGGGATCTTTTGAAAAGTTTTTTCAGAAGCCATACCGTTTCAATGGAAGAACTGCTCGACCAGCCATCCCTGCCTCAGCAGGATCATAAGGTGCTGGAAGCGGTGCTGTCGCTGCCGGTGCGGTATAAGGATGCGGTCTATCTTCATTATTACGAAGGCTATACCGCACCGGAAATTGCAAAAATACTGGGGAAAAACGTCAATACCATTTATACCCTTCTCAATCGCGCACGGCAGCTGCTCAGAGAAAAGCTGGGAGGAGATGACTTATGAAAACCGGCAGAATTTATACCGCTTTTGACAGAATTCATGCGGATGACGCGCTGAAACAGAAGACTTCTAATTTTCTGGCGGCAGAGCTTCACACCCGCAGCCACTCTCATACAATGGCTGTTCGCCGTATTGCCGCCTTTGCCGCGTGTTTTGTGCTGCTGCTTGCGGGTGGCGGCGGATATTTCACCTGGCTGATGCCGGTATCCGCCATCAGTGTGGATATCAACCCTTCTCTTGAATTGCGCCTCAATCGCCTGGATCAGGTGGTTTCAGTCACCGGTTATAACGAGGATGGCCAGCAGCTGGCTGATTCGGTGGAGGTAATCTTCCTGAATTATCAGGATGCGCTGGACGAAATTCTGGAAAGCGAACAGGCTGAACAGTATCTCAGTGGGGATGATGCGGTCTATATCACGGTAAGTGGAAATAATGAAAACCACTGCCAGAAACTACTTTCGGCTATTGAAGATTGTACAGCGGACGGACAGGCAGGACAGCAGGTGTATTGCAGTGCAGCCAGCGGTGAAGAAGCAGATGCTGCGCGGGAGGCTGGTTTGACGGTTGGTAAATATCGGGCCTATCTGGAATTGCAGCAGCTGGACCCGTCTGTAAGCGCCGAAGAGGTGAGCGAGTGGACAATGAGGGAGATTCGTGACCGGCTGGAAGAACTGAGTGGAAGTGAAACGCAACCCGACAGCCATGGAGCTGGCTCCGGTAAACAGGATGGGACTGGCTCTGGTGTAAAGAATCAGAACGGCAGTGGACAGGGAAAGGGCAATGGTTCCGGCCGCGGGACCGGCAAAAACGGCGGGCAGGGATAATGCTTTGCATACAAAAAGGCTGGAATTTATACCCTCAGGATAATTTTACAGAGAGTTATACTATGTGGAAAACTCGGTGGAAACAGTGGAAAACCGTACTTTACCCGGGGTATAACTGGAGGATAATTGGCAAAAATACAGGACATCTCCTTTACTTTATACAAATTATAATTTTATATTGACATTATACTAATTGTATTAACTGAAAATTTCCCGGATATTTTCCAATTTGTCTTGCTTTTTCAGTTTTTGGCTGGTATAATAAAAAGGCTGTCCCGGAAACAGGAATCGCAACATAGGTTGGCATCCGTGAGCCGGAAGACAGGTCGAGAATTGCCGTATGGTGCGCCGCTGGCCGATGGTTTGGCAGGCGGCAAAAGTCCCATTTTCCCGGCGTTTTTGCCCGGTTTTTTCTATTGCTGTTATAAAAAATAGGGGTTGACAAACCGGGAACCTTTATACTATAATTAGCCTTGTGGCATTATGAGGTGTCGAGATGAAAATGGATTTAAAACAGCTGTTTGATCTGATCGGGGAAAAACAGGAGTTTGACTGTGACTTCGACTTTTCAAAGGAAAGACTGTATGGCACTGCACCCTTTACGCATCCCGTACGGGTTACAGGAAAGATTGAAAACCGGGCTGGTGTGGTAAGGCTCGTTTTCAGTGTGAAATCTGTCCTGTCGCTTCAGTGCGACCGTTGCCTAAAGGCGTTTGAAAAGGCTATGGATTATAGCTTTTCACACATTATTGTCAGGGAGCTGTCCAATACCGACGACGAGGAATTCGATTATGTCGTCTGTGCGGACGGAATGCTTGATCTGGAAGAGCTGGCAAGAGCTGATCTGATGCTGGAACTGCCTACCAAAGTTCTGTGCAGGGAAGACTGCAAGGGGCTCTGTCCGAAATGTGGCAAGGATCTCAATCTCGGCAGCTGTGACTGCAAAACGAAGGACATTGATCCGCGATGGCAGGCGCTGTCCGATCTGTTCTCCTGAAAAACCAAAAGACTGGGGACAATCAGTAACTGAGCAATCAGTTTGCCGCAGCTCCCCGATTTTACCATCAAATAAAATCAAGGAGGTGCCTTAACGATGGCAGTACCGAAGAGAAAAGTATCGAAGGCAAGAAGAGATAAAAGACGCAGCGCAGTCTGGAAACTGAATGTTCCCGCATTCTCCAGATGCCCCAACTGTGGCGAGCTGAAAGCGCCTCACAAGGTTTGTGGCAGCTGTGGTTACTATAACGGCGTCGAGGTTATCCACAAGGAAGCTTGATCGACCCGCGTTTAAACGGAAGACGACGCCCGATAAGGCCCTGCTTTATCGGGCGTTTTTTTGTAACATGGACACTGGCTGTTTTCGGCCGGTGAAAGTACAATGAAAGGATGATGAGAATGGCGAAACCCGTAGTAGCGGTTGTCGGACGCCCGAATGTCGGCAAATCCACCTTGTTCAACAAGTTGATTGGTCAGCGTCTTTCGATCGTTGAAAACACGCCCGGCGTCACCCGTGACCGCATTTATGCGGAATGTGAATGGCTGGGCCACAGCTTTATGCTGGTGGACACCGGCGGTATTGAACCTCAGTCGGATGATGTTATCCTTTCCCAGATGCGCCGTCAGGCGGAGGTCGCGATTGAACGCGCATCGGTGATCATTCTGGTTGTTGATGTGCGGGACGGTGTTACGGCGACCGACCATGATGTTGCACAGATGCTGCTCAAGAGCGGCAAACCGGTTATCCTTTGCGTCAATAAATGTGATGGTGTCGGTGATGTTCCGCCTGAGTTTTACGAATTCTATAATCTGGGGCTGGGAGATCCGATCGCGGTTTCTTCTGTCCATGGTCACGGCACCGGCGACCTGCTGGATGAGGTACTGCGTTATCTGCCGGAGGAAGACCCGGAGGATGAAGAAGACGATGTGATCCGTGTGGCCGTTATCGGCAAGCCGAATGTCGGCAAATCTTCGCTGATCAACCGGATGGCCGGTGAGGAGCGGGTAATTGTTTCGGATATCGCCGGCACAACCCGCGACGCCGTTGATACCCGTGTGGAAAATGAGTACGGGAAATTTCTGTTTATTGATACTGCCGGAATCCGGCGCAAATCCAAGGTTCTGGATAATATCGAGCGGTACAGTGTTTTGAGAGCGTTTATGGCAGTCGACCGCGCGGATGTCGCTGTTATTGTCATCGACGCAACGGTCGGGTTTACCGAACAGGACTCGAAGGTTGCCGGTTATGCCCATGAACAGGGGAAGGCCTGCATCGTTGCGGTCAACAAATGGGACGCGGTCGAAAATAAGACCGATAAGACGATGAAAGAATTCACCGATCGTCTCGAAAAGGATTTCAGCTTTATGAGCTATGTCCCGTTTATCTTTATTTCGGCGATGACTGGCCAGCGGGTCAGCAGACTGTATGAGCTGATTCATGTTGTTGCGGAAAGAAATGCTTTCCGTGCAACGACCGGCCAGCTGAATGATCTTTTAAGTGTTGCAGTTGCCCGCGTGGAGCCGCCGTCTGATAAGGGAAAACGGCTGAAGATCTATTATATGACCCAGGCTTCCACTAAACCACCGACATTTGTCGCATTTGTCAACCGAAAAGACCTTTTCCATTTTTCTTATCAGCGTTATCTGGAAAATCAGATTCGCAACACCTTCAACCTCGAAGGTACGCCGATTCGTTTTATTGTCCGCGAACGGGACAGAAACGACGCATAATGGCGGTACAGGATATAGAAAACGGACAGAAGGGAAGGAAGACTCGTGGAAAGCGCTCGAATGGTTTTGGCCGTCGTATTGATGGCGGTAGTCTCTTATCTGATTGGCTGTGCCAACTTTGCAATTATTATCAGCAAACTGCTCTATCATAAAGACATCCGGGATTATGGCTCCGGTAATGCGGGGATGACCAATATTGCCCGCACATTCGGAAAATTTCCGGCGGTATTGGTGACAATCGGTGATTTTGCCAAAGGTGCGATTGCGTTGCTGTTGGGGCACTTGCTGGTGATGACAGTCGGCGGAACCGGAAGCTTTACGGATTTCCCGTTTTACGGGGAATATATTGTTGCATTCTTTGTCATGATGGGACATTGTTTTCCAGTGTTTTATGGTTTTCGCGGCGGGAAAGGCATCCTGGTTTCGGCAGGTGTGATTCTGATTTTGAATCCATGGATGTTGTTGGTATTGCTGGCAATTTTCCTGGTTGTGTTCCTGACGACGAAGATTGTTTCGGCAGGTTCTATTACGGTTGCGGTTTCTTACCCGATCCTGACTCTGATTTTTGGACTGATCAATCATACGGAGACAGTCCTTTGGGATACGTTGGTTGCGCTGATTCTCGGCGGACTGGT
>DVLN01000046.1 GCA_018715465.1 Candidatus Faecivivens stercorigallinarum
GGAGACAAATGATTTTTTTTATGTTATAATTAATTTAAAGAAAAATAACTGTTTTCCATAAGTTTAAATTTTGTGTGGGAAAGGAAGGGTCGTATGGAACATATCCGAATTCAGACTTTCGGAAAGTTCGAAATTACATTTAATGGGGAAGTGTACCGTCTGGAGAAAAGTCAGTCCACCAAGACTGCCCACCTTTTGCAGTTCCTGACGGTGAATCAGGGCAAATCATTTGAAAAAAGCGCACTGGTAGATATCTTGTATGAAGACGGTGAAGTAAGCGACCCATTGAACAACCTTAAAGTCAACATCTTCCGCCTGCGGCAGATGCTGGAAAGATCCGGTCTGCCGGGGGATAAGTTTATCCTCCACCGCAAGGGCTGTTACAGCTGGAACCCCGAGATCACGCTGAATCTGGATGTGGACGAGTTCAGACGGCTGCTGGACCACGCGGCCCGTACCGATCTGCCGCGTGAAGACCGGATCGCTCTGATGACGGCGGCACTGGATCTTTACCAGGGTGAGTTTTTGCCTGGTCTGCGGGGAGAAAGATGGGCCGAAGTTATCGACACCGACTGCCGGCAGCGGTATCTGGATGCGGTCGAATTTGTCGACAGCTATTGCTGTGAGTCGGACAATTTCGAGCTGGAGGATCGCATTCTGCGGCAAGCGGTTTCCTTTTTCCCATATGAGGAGAAGGTTCGCGCGATGCAGCTGAGAAGCCTGATCAACCGTAAGATGTATCGGGAAGCAATGGCGCTGTATGAAGAGGTCACCACCCGGATGATGGATGATCTGGGAATTGTGCCGTCGGACGAGCTGTCCCGGCTGCATCAGATTCTGGTCAGCGAGATCGACATGCCGATCACCAATTTCTCGGATATTCGGGCGGATATGGAAGATCATGACGCGAGCGCAGGGGCGTATAATTGCAGTTATGTTGCGTTTATTGATACTGCGCGGCTGATTTCCCGGTATGTACAGCGCAACGGCCAGTCGGCGTTTCTGGCGCTGTGCACGCTGGTGGATTCCCATGGTGCGCCGCTGGCGGCAGGCGGCAGGCTACAGGACGCAGCCGCAGCCGCCAACCGTGCGGTCAAGGAATCGCTTCGGCGGGGAGATCTGTACACCCGCTATGGACCATGTCAATTTCTGATGCTGCTGATCGGGATTAACCGCGAGAACTGCCAGATCGTAGCCAAGCGGATTGAAGATAAATTCTCCAGAAGCCCTGCTTCACGCGGCGTCTATTTCCACTGGGAGTTTGAGTCGACGGCGACGCTGCTCCCGGATGAACCGATGGTCACGGAAGAAGGACGGGGCGCCGAAGCATCGAATTAAGTGAGATGGCGCCGGTCGACCAGCCCGAAGCTAATGGAAAGGGCACTGTTGATGCTGTTCATCGTTTCGGGCGTAATTTCGCCCATTCTTTCCCGAAGACGTTTTTTGTCGATGGTGCGGACCTGTTCGAGAAGGACGGTCGAATCCTTTTGCAGGCCGCAGCTCTGTGCGGAAAGCTCGATATGGGTGGGGAGCTTTGCTTTATCCCGCTGACTGGTGATGGCAGCCGCGATCACAGTCGGGCTGTACCGGTTGCCGATATCATTCTGGATAATGAGAACCGGCCGGACACCGCCCTGTTCTGAGCCGATGACCGGGGAAAGATCCGCGTAATAAATTTCACCCCGTTTTACGGGGATATTTGAATGATTTGACACGCTTACCGCTCCTTTCTTTTGTCATGCGTGTGTTGTATGGCGGGCAACCGCCTGAGGGCGGCTGATGGATGCCTGCTGGCTTTAGTATGCACGGCGGGGACAATTTTCATGCAGCCGCCGGGAAGCCGTATGACATAATATGTAGCCCGGGCTTCGGGCGCGCGGGCGGGGGCAGGGAAGGCAGGCAAAAACTTGAAGCTGAATATTGTACTGGTCGAACCGCAGATTCCCCAGAACACCGGCAACATTTCCCGTACCTGTGCGGTGACGGGGGCGGTGCTGCATCTGGTGGGGCCGTTGGGGTTTTCGGTGGATGACGCGCATTTAAAGCGTGCCGGGCTGGATTACTGGGACAAGCTGGATGTCCGCCATTATGACGGGCTGGACAGCTTTTTCGCTCAGAACCCGGACGGACCATTTTATTATTTTACAACCAAGGGCCGGCATATCCATTCGGATGTTGCCTATCCTGATGGTGCCTATCTGATCTTCGGCCGTGAGGACAGGGGACTCCCCGAGACGCTGCTCAAGGCCAACGAACCATCCTGTGTCCGGCTGCCGATGCGTCCTGCACTGCGCAGTCTCAATCTGTCCAATACCGTTGCAATCGCGGTATATGAAGTACTGCGGCAGTGGGGATACCCCGATATGGAGACACAGGGCCAGCTGCATCAGCTGCGCTGGGAAGACTGAATTATTCTGAAATGGAGGTTTATTCCGATGAACCATACACTGATTGTAACCGATTCCGCAAGCGACATCCTGCCGGAGCAGGAAAGCCGGTACGGGATCAAGGTACTGCCGTTTTCGATTGTCGTGGACGGGAAGAGTTATGTTGAACGCAGGGACTTTACCCCGCCTGAATTTTACCAGATGATGCTGGAGGCGCATGCGCTGCCGACCCATTCGCAGGTCACGCCGATGGAATTTACGTCGGTTTACGAGCAGGCGGAGAAGGATGGATATGACAGTGTCATCTATATCAGCATCAACTCTCATGGCTCCGGGACCTTTAACAGTTCCTGTATTGCCAGGGACAGCTATCTGGAAGACCATCCCGGAAGCAAACTGAAGATCTTTTGTGTGGACGGGCTTTCCTATACCCTCGGCTACGGATATATGGTGGTTGAAGCGGCAAAGAAGGCGGAAAAAGGGGTCTCACCGGAAGAGATTGTCAGCTACTGTGAGGACTGGGCGAAAAAATCGACCATCTTTTTTACCCCGTTTTCGCTGGAATATGTCCGTAAGAGCGGACGGGTCAGCTGTGCCGCGGCTTTTGTCGGCGGGCTGATGGGGCTGAAACCGGTCATCACCTGGGTGGACGGCGAGTCGAAGACATTGGCCAAGCTCCGCGGGGAAAAGCTGGTGGTTCCAACCCTGGCAAAAATGGCGGCCGAGAAGATGGTCCCCAAGACCGATTACTGCGTGGTCTGCGGCCTGCGGCCTGAGATCGGGCAGCAGCTGGCAGCTGAGATGGAAAAGCTGGTCGGGTATCCGCCTGCCATGATCACCAACGCCGGCCCGGTCATCGCAATCAACGCCGGCCCTGATCTGGTGGCTGTCTGTATCCGCGACAAGAGCAAATAAGACGGAAGAGTTACCTGTTTTTCCTGAATTTTGGAGAAATCCGCAGGAATTTTTGCGTAACCTCTTGAAAAAAAACGGAAAAAGAGGTAAACTATCTATAGGTTGTTATCTCTTAAACAATCGGTCCCTTTAAAATTTATTTCAGGAAGGAAGACTACCAATGCCCTCTTACAACAAAGTAACGATCGACGATATCAATGTCGCCGGCAAAAGAGTACTGGTTCGCTGCGACTTCAACGTGCCGCTGAAAAACGGTGTCATCACCGATGAAAACCGTATCAATGCCGCACTGCCCACCATTCAGAAACTGATCAATGATGGCGGTAAGGTTATCCTCTGCTCTCACCTCGGCAAGCCGAAAAACGGCCCGGAAGAGAAATTCTCTCTGGCTCCTGTCGCTGCCCGTTTGAGCGAAAAGCTGGGCAAGCCTGTTGTTTTCGCTGCTGACCCTGAGGTCGTTGGCGAGAATGCCAAAAAGGCTGTTGCTGAGATGAAAGACGGTGACGTCGTTCTGCTGGAAAACACCCGTTTCCGCAAGGAAGAAACCAAGAACCTCGAGCCCTTCTCTTCTGAGCTGGCTTCTCTGTGCGACGTTTATGTCAACGACGCATTTGGTTCTGCTCACCGCGCACACTGCTCGACTGCTGGTGTCACCGATCATATCAAGGAAAACGCTGTCGGCTACCTGATGGGCAAGGAACTGACCTATCTGGGCAACGCTGTCAACGATCCGGTTCGTCCTTTTGTCACCATTCTGGGCGGCGCAAAGGTTGCGGACAAGCTGAATGTTATTGAGAATCTGCTGCAGAAAGCGAATACGCTGATCATCGGCGGCGGTATGGCTTATACCTTCCTCAAGGCACAGGGCGTACCGGTCGGCAACTCGCTGGTTGACGACACCAAGCTGGATTACTGCAAGGATATGCTTGCAAAGGCTGAGGAAAAAGGCGTCAAGATCCTTCTGCCGGTCGACTCGGTCTGCGCGAAGGCTTTCCCTGATCCGATCGACGCTGAGATCGAAACTGCTGTTTACACCAAGGAAACTGGTATTCCTGAAGGCTGGATGGGTCTGGATATCGGTCCTGCTACTGCTGAGATGTACGCTGCTGAAGTTAAGTCCGCTAAGACTGTTGTCTGGAACGGACCGATGGGCGTATTTGAAAACCCGATCCTCGCAAAAGGCACCATCGCTGTTGCGAAGTCTCTGGCTGAGACCGACGCTACCACCATCATCGGCGGCGGCGACTCTGCGGCTGCTGTCAACACGCTGGGCTATGGCGACAAGATGACCCATATCTCCACCGGCGGCGGCGCTTCTCTGGAATTCCTGGAAGGCAAGGTTCTCCCCGGCATCGCCTGCATCAACGACAAATAATTTCTGTCAGACTGACAAAACAGGGCTTCCGTCCGCCGGCATGGCTGGCGGAGGCCCATTCTTTTGAATATTACATCAGGAGGTCATTCCCATGAACAAGGCAGTAAGAAAAGCTGTAATCGCCGGCAACTGGAAAATGAACAAAACCCGTCCCGAAGCCAAAGAGCTGATCGACGCAATCAAACCGCTGGTTGCAGACGCTGGCTGTGAAGTCATCTGCTGCGTACCTTTCACCAACCTGGAGACCGCTCTGGCAGCTACCGCTGGCAGCAACGTCAAAGTTGGCGCGGAGAACTGCCATTTTGAGAAATCCGGCGCGTTTACCGGTGAAATCTCTGCTGATATGCTGGCGGAGATGGGCGTTGAATATGTCGTTCTGGGCCATTCTGAAAGAAGACAGTATTTCGGTGAGACCGATGAGACGGTCAACAAGAGACTGAAAGCTGCTCTGGCTGCTGGTCTGAAACCCATCCTCTGCGTTGGCGAGATGCTGGCTGACCGTGAAAACGGCATCACCGCTGAGCTGGTTGCAATGCAGACCAAGATTGCGCTCAAAGGCGTATCTGCTGATGAGATGAAGAACATCATCATCGCTTACGAGCCCGTCTGGGCAATCGGCACCGGCAAGACCGCTACCGCTGAACAGGCAAACGAAGTCTGCGCACTGATCCGTGCGACGCTGGCTTCTCTGTACGGCGAGGCTGTCGCTGAGGCAACCACCATTCAGTACGGCGGTTCTATGAACGCCAAGAATGCTGAAGAGCTGCTGGCTCAGCCGGATGTTGACGGCGGCCTGATCGGCGGTGCTTCGCTGAAGGCTCCCGATTTCGCGACGATTGTAAAAGCTGCCACCAACGGCTGATTTTGTTTGTTGAATGCGGGCGGCGCGGTAACAGCGCTGCCCGCTGGTTTTTGCCGTGCGCATTGCGCGAATTAACCATTCCCGAAAGGATGAAACTTCATGTCTAAAAAACCTGTTGCACTGCTGATCATGGACGGTTTCGGCGAGAATACCTCCGATTACGGCAATGCAATTGAAGCTGCGAAGACCCCCAACCTTGACCGCCTTTTTGCAACCTGCCCGCATACCCTGATCGGTGCTTCCGGTCTGGATGTTGGCCTGCCGGACGGCCAGATGGGCAACTCGGAGGTCGGCCACACCAATATCGGCGCCGGCCGCGTCGTCTATCAGATGTTGGTCAAGATCACCAAGGATATCGGCGACGGCGAGTTCTTTACCAAACCCGCGCTGGTGCATTCGATGGAAAATGCCCGTGACAACGGGACCGCTCTCCACCTGATGGGCCTGCTTTCTCCCGGCGGCGTTCATTCCCACCAGGAACACCTGTACGGCCTGCTGCAGATGGCAAAGAAATACGGCCTTGAAAAGGTTTATGTCCATGCTTTCCTCGACGGACGTGACGTTCCGCCGTCTTCCGCTGCTGAATATATGCGGGAGCTGGTCGAAAAGATGAAAGAGATCGGCGTCGGCAGTGTTGCGACCGTTTCCGGCCGTTACTACGCGATGGACCGTGACAATGCCTGGGACCGTGTCGAAAAGGCTTACGACGCAATGGTCATGGGTGAAGGCGTCCAGGCGGACTGCCCGGTTGCCGCAATTGAGGACAGCTATAAAAACGGCGTCACCGACGAATTCATGCTCCCGACTGTTGTTGACAAGAACGGCATGATCGGCGAAAACGATTCTGTGATCTTCTTCAACTTCCGTCCTGACCGTGCCCGTCAGATCACCCGTGCCTATGTTGACCCCGATTTTACCGGTTTTGCACGCAAGAAGGGCTTCTTCCATGTCCACTTTGTCTGCATGGCACAGTATGACGCAACGATGCCCGGCGTAGAGGTTGCCTATCCGCCGGAAGCGCTGACGATGACCTACGGCGAGTATATCGCATCCAAGGGCATGACCCAGCTCCGCATCGCTGAGACCCAGAAATACGCGCATGTAACCTTCTTCTTCAACGGCGGCGAGGAAAAGACCTTCCCCGGCGAGGACCGTATTCTGGTTCCGTCTCCCGATGTTCCCACTTTCGACCTCAAGCCGGAGATGAGCGCTTATGAAGTCACCGACAAGGTCGTCGAGGCGATTGAGTCGGATAAATACGACACCATTATCCTCAACTGGGCAAACTGCGATATGGTCGGTCATACCGGCATTTTTGACGCAGCTGTCAAGGCAGTTGAGGCGGTGGATACCTGTGTCGGACGGACAGTCGACGCAATTCTTGCTAAGGGCGGCGCTGTACTGATCACCGCTGACCATGGCAACGCCGAGAAGATGTGCGAACCGGACGGCTCGCCGTTTACCGCGCACACAACCAACCCTGTTCCGCTGATTGTCGTCGGCTGTGACGACTGCACCGGCCTGAAGGAAGGCGGCCGCCTGGCTGATCTTGCTCCGACGATGCTGGATATCCTCGGTCTGGAACAGCCCAAAGAGATGACCGGCCAGAGCCTGATCATCCGGTAAGATTTTTCGTGTATAAGCGGCCCGCTCTTTATCGGGGCGGGTCGTTTTTGTATCTGCAGATATCCGGGATGTTTTTGCATGAGAAGACATGCCGGTAATGTTGAAAGGCTTTTCCGTTTAGGCGGATTTTGACAGGAAAGGGAAATGATGATGAAAAAGCGGAGCAGAATAGGGACGGCGCTGGTTGCCGGACTGCTGTCAGCCATTCTGGCGGCCTCTGTCACCGGTATGACGGTGTCAGCCGCGGTGGGACAGGCCGTTTCTGGATTTATGGAAATCGGTGGGAATTGGTACTATTTTGATGCGTCCGGGCAGAAACTGACCGGCTGGCAGGAGTATGACGACAACTGGTATTATATGGATGCAGATGGCGTGATGCTGACCGGCTGGCAGCAGCTGGACGGCAAATGGTATTATTTCTATTCCTCCGGGCGGATGGCGACCGGATGGGCTGAGATTGATGGCAAATGGTATTATTTTAACGGCGGCGGCGTGATGAAGACCGGCTGGCTGGAAACGGGCGGCAAATGGTACTTTTTCAATGGCGGCGGCGTCATGCGCACTGGCTGGGTCAGCAACGGTGGCAAGTGGTACTACATGGACGGGGACGGTGTCATGCAGACCGGCTGGCTCAAAAAGGACGGAAACTGGTATTATCTGGATGCCAGCGGGGTTATGCAGACCGGTTCCTGCAAGATCAACGGGGTGACATACAGCTTTTCGTCCGACGGTGTCATGCTCTCCGGCAATGCGCCTGTCTCGGACTTTGACCCTGCGGCTGTCCGCAGCCTGCTGGATGGGGCTTCGCTGACTCCCCGGCAGACAGCCGACAGCAAGCTCAACCAGACGGTATCCAGCTGGATTTCCAGCCATCTGACCAGTTCGATGACCACCTGGGAAAAGGTCAAGGCGATCTACGACGGGCTGCTGAAACTCGAGTACGGTACACCGGACGACAGTGTGATCGACACATCAGGGATGTCGATGGACGAGCTGATGAGCCTGTATTTTGACGGGCCGGAGTACAACGCCCGTCTGCTGCTGCTTTCGGGCAGTGGTACCGAGGAACATTTTGCAGCCGCGCTGGCGTCGCTGCTGCGGGCGATCGGGCTCAACGCACAGGTTGCAGAAGGGATTGTCTATCAGGATACCGCGCTGACGACCGGTACTCCTTCCAGCTGGGTCACCGTCAGCATCAACGGTACCAGCTACATATTTGATGTTGCTGCCGATCTGTGTGCCGGCGGCGGGTATAACTGCTTCTGCCGGACCGCGTCCGATTTGGGCGGACGGTACCAGCAGACCGACGTCTTTGCCTTCCAGGCTGAAAAGACCTATTCCGCATAATCAGAAAAACAGGCGATACCACAGCACAAAGCTGCCGGTACCGCCTGTTTGGTTTTAGATTATTCCATATGTCCGATCAGATTGAGGTCGATCCGCTGCATATCCAGTCCGCTGACCGGATGCTCATTGAGGTAGCCGCTGATCATCTCCATCAGATTATCGTCGATAAAGTCGCGGACTTCCCGCGTTTCACTGTCCAGGATATGAAAATGGGGGAAGGTGTTGACGTCAAAGATGATCGGCTCACCGGCCGATTCAATCTTCATGATCAGTCCTTTTTTCTCGAAGATCGAGAGGATGTTGTATATCGTCGCGAGCGTCAGCGTGACATCCCGTTCCCGGAGGGCGGAGACAACGTCGTCGACCGTGACATGGGTGTTCAGCTCCCGCAGAACCCGGAGCACTTCCAGACGCTGCTGGGTAACCTGAATCTGATTATCCCGCAGGATTTGCCTGAGCTTTTCCATCGCAGTCTTCCTTTCTGTATACTTGTTCATCCAATGCACCAGGTTTGAATTCTGGAATCTATCTAATATTATAATCGCTCAGAATAAATTTGTCAAGCTGTTTCCCAAACTGGTTAAAATGGGGGTGGAAAACCTCAAACATTCATTACAGATTTTGCAGGAATATATCCGAAAATACCGTCTAGAATTTACAAAAAGTTCTGTTCTTTTCTGGATAAGTATGATATAATGTGAGGGAAGAAAAGTAATATTTTTATCTGAAGGAAAGGATGATGACGGATGCAGCTGATTCATACGAAATATGGTGATCTGCGCGGCAAGCGCAAGGACACCTGTTATACCTATTTTGGCATTCCGTATGCACAGCCTCCGGTCGGCGACCTGCGCTGGAAAGCGCCGCAGCCGCTCCAGCCATGGGATGGAGTGCTGGAGGCGTATGAGTTTCCTCACCGCGCCTGGCAGATGGTGCAGGAACCGCCTGTAGACGGCAAGGGAATCAACTATGCACGGGAGTTTTACTCCAATCCGGCTTTTATGCCGCCGATGGATGAGAACTGCCTGTATCTGAATATCTGGCGTCCGCTGACCGGGGAAAAGCTGCCGGTCGCATTCTGGATTCACGGCGGCGCGCTGATCAACGGGTTTGGTTCTGAGCTGGAGTTTGACGGGGAAGCGTTTGCACGCAAGGGGGTTATCCTGGTCACCATCAACTACCGGCTGGGTGCGTTCGGCTTTTTGTGTCACCCGGAACTGGCTAAAGAAGATCCCAACGGCCGCTGCGGCAACTATGGCATCTTTGACCAGATCGCCGCGCTGAAATGGGTAAAGGAAAATATTGAAAGCTTCGGCGGTGACCCCGACCGGATTACCATTTTCGGACAGTCTGCCGGCGCGATGAGCGTGCAGACGCTGCTCTCCTCGCCGCTGTCCCGGGATATGATGGCCGGTGCGATCATGCAGTCTGCCGGCGGGTATCAGGCGGGTATTTTGCAGGATCGGACAATGCAGCAGGGGATGGAACTCGGGCTGCATTTTTCCAAGCTAACCGGCGCGGAGACGCTGGAAGAGCTGCGCGCGCTGCCGCCTCAGCGGGTGATGGATGTGGTCGGCGGAATGATGGCAGAGGGATTCCGCACCGGTTACGGGCTGCCGTTTACGGCGGTCATCGACGGTTATCTGCTGGAAAAGGGATACGACGCTGTGGTCGAGGCGGGGGAATGCCCCGATATCCCGTACATGATCGGCTCCTGCGGCAATGATCTGGGCCAGACGCCCGAGATGACCAGCCGCGGCGGACATACCCAGCTGTACTATGGCTGTATCAACTGGAGCCTGAAAAACGCTGAGCTGGGGCGTACGCCTGCTTATGTTTATTATTTTGACCGCAAGCTGCTGGGAGATTATTCCGGCGCGTTCCATTCTTCGGAACTGTGGTATGTCTTCAACACCCTGTCCCGCAGCTGGCGCCCCAAATCCCAGGCAGACTACCGTCTGGCTGAGCAGATCAACAGCTATTGGGTCAACTTTGTCAAGAACGGAGACCCTAACGGGGAAGATCTGCCCTACTGGAAACCGTGCAGCTGGGACAGCCATCATGTCCAGCTGCTGGACGTCGACAACGCCTGATGGAATGACGGAGGTGTGATCAATGGACTTTATCCAGCTGGCGGCAGCCCGCTATAGCTGTCGCAGTTATACCGGTCAACCGGTATCTCGTGAAGACCTGGATGCCTGCGCAAAGGCAGCCTGCCTGGCGCCTTCTGCCCGCAATAGCCAGCCCTGGCGGATCATTCTGGTTGATGACCCGGAAGTGGTGGCAAAAGTCCGGGAACAGACGTCGGATGCGGAACTGAAACTCAATCTGTTTACCCAAAAGGCGATGGCCTTTGCCGTCTTTGTCAACGAGGGGATTCCCTATACCCCGGTCAACCGCGGCAAGATGAAAGGCGATAACTATACCAAAAGCGATATCGGCGGCGCGGTCGCCTGCTTTTGTCTGGAAGCGGCAGAGCGGGGAGTCGGCAGCTGCATCATCGGTTCGTTTTCGGCCGATGGTGTCAAAAAGCTGCTGGGGATTCCAGCGGAAAAAGGGCTGGATCTGATCGTTGCGCTGGGACATCCAGCGGATGGGAAGATTCCCGGCAAAAATCGCCGTCCGATGGAGGAAGTCGTTTTTTATAACGGATATCCCGGATGATGAATATGAAAAAACGTCCTGTACGGTGGAAGCACTCCGCCGCGCAGGACGCTTTTGTTTTTGTGGGAAATTTATTTGACGTTCGGGTTGCCCTGTTCGAGCAGCTTTTCATCCGTCCAACCTTTGGAGCAGATGCCGCACCAGTCCTCCCGTCCGGCAGCTTTGGCCTGGGAGAGGGTGCCGGAGTTTGTGGCTGTTCCCTGAAAAGAGCGGCACTGCGGGTCGATATGGTATTTGGTGCCGGTCTTGCCCCAGAAGACAACCTGCTTTTCACCGGCAGGGGCAGTGGTCTGTGTATTGGAGCTTCCGGAACCGGAGCTTTCGGCAGTCATTGCGCCGTCAGAACCAAAGGTGTAGGATTTGCCGCCGATGGTACGCTTGCCGGTGACCATCACGCCGGAGCCGTCAAAATAGTACCAGTCGCCGTTCCATTCCAGCCATCCGGTTTTCATCCGTCCCGCGCCGTCCAGATAGTACCAGTTGTCTCCGACCTGTTTCCAACCGGTCGCCATCTTACCGGATGCGTTCAGGTAGTACCAGCATCCATCCACACACTTCCAGCCAGTTGCCATCTCGCCGGAACTGTTCAGATAGTACCAGCAGCCGTCCACCTTCTGCCAACCGGTGCACATTTCCCCGTCCTGATCAAACCAGTACCACTTATTTCCGTCGCAGACCCATTCATTGCAGGCCATGCGTCCATCTTCATGGTGGTAAGACCAGGAAGAGGAAGCCCCATGATGGCCGCCGCTGTTCTGGTGCCAGCCGGCGGATACCGGGGCGGCCAGGACAGCAGATGCGGTCAGTGCAGCGGCAGTAACCGCCAGCAGTTTTCTCCAGCCATTTTTCATTTTACATCGCTCTCATTATTTTTGGTTAAATATGATATATTTATCTTTATTATAATCCAT
>DVLN01000047.1 GCA_018715465.1 Candidatus Faecivivens stercorigallinarum
CAGCAGGCAGCGTATCTGTCGAAAACCGGCTTTTTCGGGTAGATAAACGGGAAAGAACTGTTTTGACAAGTTTTGAAGGGAGTTTTGAAGATGAACAGCATCCAGTACCGGCCTGAGATCCATTTTACAGCGAGAAAAGGATGGATCAATGACCCAAACGGTCTTGTATATTATAAAGGAAGGTACCACCTATTTTCCCAGCACTACCCCGACGATACCCATTGGGGGCCGATGCACTGGCTGCACGCGGTGAGCGACGACCTGCTGCACTGGGAAGAGCTGGGCATTGCGCTTGCACCGGATGATCTCGGGTTCATCTTCTCAGGCTCGGCGGTAGTCGACACCGACAACACCTCCGGTTTTGGAACGGAGGACAACCCGCCGCTGGTCGCGATCTTTACCCATCACTGGAATGAGCCGGGCAACCCCGCCAACTGCCACGAACAGCAGTCAATTGCCTGGTCGACCGATGGCGTCACCTTCCATAAATATGAGGGCAACCCGGTGATCCCGAGTGACATGGCAGATTTTCGTGACCCCAAGGTTTTCAAAAATCCGAAAGGCGGCTGGGGCATGGTACTTGCAGCCGGTGACCGAGTGATGTTTTATGCCTCCCAGAACCTGAAGGAATGGGAAAAGACGGGCGAATTCGGCCCGGAGGGCAACTATTCCGGCGGCGTATGGGAATGCCCCGACCTGTTCCCGCTTACCGTCAACGGCGAGGAAAAATGGGTGCTGCTGGTCAGCATGGGTCCGTTTGAAGCCAACCACGGCGCCCGTACCCAGTATTTTATCGGCAGCTTTGACGGCAGCAAGTTTACCGCCGACGGCAGCTTCAGCCAGCCGGAGTTCATCGACATGGGGTACGACAACTATGCAGCCGTCACCTATTTCAATACCGAAAACCGTGTACTGATGGGCTGGGGGGACAACGTTGTCTATGCCGACAAGACCCCGACCGCAGAAGAAGGTTTCCGCTGTGTGCTGACGATGCCGCGTGAGCTGTCGCTGGTCAAGACCGAACTTGGCGGGGTACGCCTTGCTCAGAAGCCGGTCGAGGGGGACGTATTTACCGAGCAGCCGGCTGAAAGCTGCACTGCGATTCCCTCTCAGCTGTGCAAAATCCGCATCCGGGGCGACGGTGCCGCCATCATCGCGCTGAAAAATGCAGCCGGCGAGCAGTACCGCTTCGGCGTCAATGACCAGAACGAACTGTTCTCCGACCGTACAGGCGCAGGGCTGAAGGATTTTGCCGACAATTACGCGTCCGAATGGTTCGGCAAATCGGTCGCACCGCGTTTTTATGAGGGCGAATGGGAGATGACGCTGTACATCGACCATATGAACACCGAACTGTTTGCCGATGGCGGCAGCCGTGTATTCAGTCAGCTGGTCTTCCCCACCCTGCCCTATGATACCATCTCGGTCGCCGGCAATGCGACGGTTGAGGTTTATCCTGCCAGAAGCTGAATCCAGTGAAAGGAGAATCCGCATGAAAACAAGCCATTACCGTCCTGAGATCCATTTTACCGCCAAAGAAGGCTGGATCAATGACCCCAACGGACTGGTTTATGAAAACGGCAACTATCATCTGTTTGCCCAGTTTTATCCCGGACCGGTCTGGGGCCCGATGCACTGGTACCACGCGGTCAGCCGCGACCTGATCCACTGGGAGCATCTGCCGGTCGCGATGGCGCCGGACGAGCTGGGATACATCTATTCCGGTTCGGCGGTGATTGACACTGACAACACCTCCGGTTTTGGTGAAGACGGCAAACCGCCGATGATCGCGATGTTTACCCACCACTGGGAGGAAGAGGGCGTCCCGACCAACCGCCACGAACAGCAGTCGATCGCCTGGTCGACCGATTATATCAACTTCCACAAATACGAAGGCAACCCAATTATCCCGAGCAATATGCCCGACTTCCGCGACCCGAAGGTGTTTAAAAACCCGAAAGGCGGCTGGAGCGTCGTCATGTCGGGCGGTGACCGTGCGCTGTTTTATGCGTCGGATGATCTAAAAAACTGGCGCAAGACCGGCGAGTTTGGCCCGGAGGGCAACTATTCCGGCGGCGTCTGGGAGTGCCCCGACTTTTTCCCGCTGACGGTCAACGGGGAAGAAAAATGGGTGCTGCTGGTCAGCATGGGCCCGTTCCATGACAACCACGGCTCCCGTACCCAGTATTTTGTCGGCGACTTTGACGGCGAGAAGTTTATCTGCGACGGGCGTTTCGACAAACCGGAGTTTATCGACGAAGGGTTTGACAACTACGCATCGGTCAGCTACGCTGGTACCGACAAATGTATCCTGGTCGGCTGGGCATCCAACTGGGTCTATGCCCGCGAGATCCCGACTGAGGAAGAAGGTTTCCGCAGCTGCATGACATTGGCGCGGGAGTTCTCCCTTGCGGACACGCCGCTTGGCGGGGTACGGATTGCCCAGAAACCGATCACCGGAGAGGTATTCGACGAAGGAAAGCCCAGTGACGGCACCCTGCCGGGCGAGCTGTTCCGGCTGACGGTACGCGGAGAAGGCGCAGGCAGCGTCACGCTGAAAAACGGGAACGGCGAGTCGTTCACCTTTGGTGTCAACGAAAACAACGAAATGTACATCGACCGCAGCAATGCAGGCCAGAAAGATTTCAACGCTGAGTTCGGCACCGAATGGTTCTCCAAATATGCGACCGGACGGCTGTATCAAGGCAGCTGGGAGATGGACCTGATCTTTGACCACGAGCTGACCGAGCTGTTTATTGACGGCGGCACCCGTGCGCTGACCAACCTTGTCTTCCCGACCGCACCGTATGACCAAATCGAGACCAGCGGCAATGCATCGGTCACTGTTCATAACGGAAAAGCCTGATTTTTTCCGGCGGGACCCCCGGATGACATATACTGATAAGGAGGATGTTTACCATGTCTGCAATCCTGACAACTGGCGAACTGTTAATTGACTTTACCCCGGTTAAGATCGAGGGGTATCACAACCTTCTCTGCCCCAACCCGGGCGGCGCACCCGCAAACGTTGCGGTACAGCTGACCCGTCTGGGCGTACCGGCCGGCTTTATCGGAAAGGTCGGCAAGGACGACTTCGGCACCACCCTGCGGGAATGCCTGGAGGAGAATAATGTCTCCACTTCCGGCCTGATCACCGACCCCGACTGGCGGACGACGCTGGCCTTTGTCCAGCTGGACAAGAACGGCGACCGGAGCTTCACCTTCTACCGCAACCCCGGCGCAGACACCCAGCTGGCGCTGGAAGAAGTCGACATGAAAGAGGTTGAGGAATGCTCGATCATCCACTTTGGTTCGCTGTCGCTGACTACTGAGCCGAGCCGCAGCACGACCCTTGCAATGGTCAAGAAGGCGCGTGAGATGGGCAAACTGGTTTCCTATGACCCCAACTGGCGTCCTCCGCTGTGGCCGTCCGAGGAAGCAGGCATTGAAGGGATGAAGACCGGCCTGCCGCTGTGTGACATCATCAAGATCTCGGGCGAAGAGCTGGAGCTGCTGACCGGCACCGCAAGCATCCGGGAAGGCGTCAAGAAGCTGCATGACATCGGCATCACGCTGGTCATTGTCACGCTGGGGGCAGACGGGTGTGTCTTCTCCGGCAGCGGCGAACCGGAACACCAGCCGACATTTGACACCAAGGTTATTGACACCACCGGTTCGGGCGACAGCTTCTGGGGCGCGTTCCTGTCGCGGATTTATCTTGGCGGCGCGACCAGCAAGGAAAAACTGGCTGCACTGGACAATGCGACATTGGCGGAGTACTGCCGTTTTGCGAACGCATCGGGTTCCAGCTGCGCATCCAGACCGGGCGGAATCCCCGCGCTGCCCACCGAGGATCAGGTCAAAGAGGTCATGGACAACTACCCGCTGCTTGAAAGAGGCTTCACTCTGAACTAAGCGCAGAGCCTGCGCTCCCTTGTTCGCGGCGCAGTGCCTGCGCTCCCTTGATCGCGATGGTCGGCCACGAAGCGCATACATGCGCTACCGATGGCCTCGGTTATGTGAATAACAGCCTGAGCCAACGCGCCGGGTAGATAGTGCGATATTCAGGTGCTTTAATGTGGGCAATTCGCACACACTATCCGGTGGTTTGACCGACGCGCAGAGCGTCGGGGTAATATTTCGCACTCGGTGGGGTCGGTAATAATTCCAAAGTTTAGGTCAAGCCTTTTCAAAGGCTTGCAGGTCCAGGACAGCGTCCTGGTCGCCCGTCGCAACGGGCGAAATCCCCTTCCCCAAAATTAGCTCAGCAAGGGGTAGCCCAATGCCCGCAGGCGTTGGGCGTAGGGGACGCATAGCAAGGGCGTCCCCTATGAAAAAAGTCCGCTCGATGCGGGCTTTTTTCATAAACGAGCGAGCTTGTTTCTTTCGTTTTATGCTGTCAGGTGGAACTACGTGGGCCGGCACGGCGCTGCCGACAAGCAGTTGTTTCCCTCTATGACTGTCCAGTGGACAGTCATAGACGGTCGGTGGCAGAGAACCGCAAACTCCCCGCCCGATAAACCAAAAAGTCCACGAACACCGCTGACAGGTGCTCATGGACTTTTTTTCATGCAAAATCAATCGGTATCCTGACGCTGAAGCTCAACCAGTACGATTTCAGACTGATCGTTAAACCATACTGGCATTTCACCGCTGCTGGTAAGCAGTTGTTCCCCTTCATGACTGTCCGGCAGACAGTCATGGACGGTCGGCGGCAGAAAACCGCAAACTCCCCGCCCGATAAACCAAAAAGTCCACGAACACCCCTGACAGTGCTCATGGACTTTTTTTCATGCAAAATCAATCGGTATCCTGACGCTGAAGCTCAACCAGTACGATTTCAGGCCGGTTGTTGAACCGTACCGGCATCAGGCTGTTGCCGACCCCACGGCTGACGACCATGCAAGTATCCCCCTGTCGGTAAACACCGCCGTCATATTCCGGGAAAAATCCCTGCCCAGGTGCAAACAGCCCGCCGACCAGAGGGAGCCGGAACTGGCCGCCGTGGGAATGCCCGGAAAAGACCAGATCGCACCCACCCCCGGCATACACATCCAACAATTCCGGGCGGTGGGAAAGCAAAATCGAATACAGCGCAGGGTTGCGCAGTGCCTGGATATTGTCCAGCAGCATCTCTTCGCGATCGGTTCCAGAGTCGTCCGGGCTATAAAACCCGACATCATCCATCCCGATCAGCTGGATCTCTGCCCCATCTTTTTCAACCGTAATTGCCTGGTTGCGGAGCACCACTGCCCCCATCTGCTCCAGCTCAGCCGCGAGCTGTTCAAAGGTATCGACCATACGGGACTCGTGGTTGCCAGACACATAATACACCGGAGCGATCTCCAGTGCCTGACGGGTAAAATCCACTGCAACTGCCGTATTGGTACGCCTGGAGTCGATCAGGTCGCCGGTCAGAAGGATGATATCCGGCTCAGCCTCCGCGAGCTTTTGCAGCAGGTCACAGTTATTTTCACCGAAACAGTCATTATGCAGATCGGACACCTGCGCAATCCGGCAGCCGGAAAACGCGGCAGGCAGACGGCCGGACGTGACGGTATACTCCTGAACCATCAGCGCGGTATTCCCCCACCAGACCCATCCAATACCTGCCAGCAGGACGGCACAGGCCGCGGCCGTAATTTTTATATTCTTTTTCTTCATCATCAAATCCCTCCCGGAGATGCAAAATTGCCCATGGTATTTACATTTTGCCGATAACACGCTATAATAACAGATAGGTTCTCCGAATTTATGAACAGAAAGGTTCTTGAACATATGCTGATTGATTGTCATAACCATTCCTTATACAGCTTTGATGGTCAGGAAAAGGTTGCTGACCTCTGCAAAAACGCTGGGAAACTCGGCCTGTCGGTGTTTGCACTGACCGACCACTGCGACATGATCGACGGGATTGCCCCCGACGCGCTGATCAGCCACATCACCGGTTCGGTCAACGAGTTGACCGCATGGCGGGACGCCCACCGGGACGGAAACTGCCGGATGCTGATTGGGATTGAGCTTGGGGACCCGCTGGAAAATCTGCCGCTGGCGGAAGAGATGCTGAACCTGTGTCCCTACGACCTGGTAATCGGCTCGGTACATACCGACGGCGTGGCTGACTATTATTTCGGCGATTACAGCCATACCTCTGAACAGGAGCTGCATGAAAGCCTGGTCCGGTACTTTAACCGGCTGTGCGAGATGGCAGAATGGGGAAAATTCGACGTTCTTGCCCACATCACCTATCCGCTTCGGTACATCATCGGCGACTACGGCCGTACGGTCAATCTGGACCGGTACCAGCAGCTGATCGACCAGCTGTTTTATACGATTATCCGCAAAGGAATCGTCCTTGAGGTCAACACCAGCGGCCTGCGGCAGAAGATCGCATCCACACTGCCGGACGAAGCGCTGCTGCGGCGGTACTATGGCCTTGGCGGGCGGCTGGTGACAATTGGTTCGGACGCCCACCGTCTGCGGGATATGGCGTTCGGGATAACGGAGACCGAAGAAATGCTCCGAAAGATCGGATTTACCGAGCTGGTCTGGTTTGACCAGCGCAGGATGCAGAAGATGCCGCTCTGATGGGGCGGGAACCAGATCAAGCGGCAGTGCGCCGCCATCGACAGAAAGGAATATATATATGAACAGAAGCAGATTCCACCTGACAGCGCTCCTGCTCACAGCGCTCCTCTCTGCGGGGATACTCAGCGGCTGTACCGCGAAGTTGGATGAGCTGACCGACAAGGCGATCAACGCCATCGGCAGCAGCGTTTCCGACGCGATGGAGGACGTAGACGTCAAGGAGACGCTCAGTAATTTCAGCAGCAAGGTTGACCAGATGCTGGGCGACATGCCGGAAACAAGCAATGCGCTAAAAGACGCTGTTTCGTCGATCACATCATCCATTGCGAATGATGTTTCGTCTTCGTCCCAGACCTCCGATGATTCCCAAACCAGTACCAGTGCAGCGGCAGAAGCGGCGGTCACCGAGGACGGCAGTTATACCACCAAGGACGAGGTCGCAGTCTATCTGCACACCTATGGCAAACTTCCTTCCAACTATATGACGACCGAAGCGGCAAAAGCGCTCGGCTGGGACGGAGAGAGCGACCTCTGGGGGGTACAGGAAGGAATATCCATCGGCGGAGACGAATACGGCAACCATGCCGGACTGCTCCCCACAGCGGACGGCCGCAGCTGGAAACAGTGTGACATCGGGTACAGCGGCGGTGCACGCGGTCCCGAACGACTGGTATATTCGAATGACGGACTGATCTATTACAGCCCCGACCGTTTCACGACGTTTGAAGAGATCGTTTTCTGAGCAAAGCGAATATAAAGCGGATATTATGAAAGCCATACCGTGGTCAATACGGTATGGCTTTTTTCATGTGTCAGGAGCCGTGATATCCGGCGCATTTACTCCAAAACGAAACAGGAAGTCTCCCTTTTGCGGGAACGGAGGGAATGTATTTGAGGGCAGCTTTTATCGGAGATTGTACCGCCATAAACTGTCCACCGGACAGTTTATGGGGGAAAACAGGTGAAAAACCGTCAGCGGCGTGCCGCCCCACGTAGTCCCACTGACTGAGTAAACCGAAACTGCTGTCCTCGCTCGTTTTTTA
>DVLN01000048.1 GCA_018715465.1 Candidatus Faecivivens stercorigallinarum
GTATCGAACATGGTGATGCGGAAAAAACAATCGAAAACTTTACCAAGGCAGTTGAACGCTTTGCCAACATGCAATAATTTTTATCTTTCGAGACAGTCTTTTGACTGTCTTTTTTATTGAAATATTGACAAACTGTTTCGGTACCAGTATAATATACATATACCCCTATAGGTATAGAAAGAAGGTATCATGATGCGGAAGGTCATCGACAAGGTAGAACAGCTGATGGAACTGGGCGGCACAAAAAAAGAGATTATATTGCTTGTGATTTCAGGTGTTGCTCTGCTGATCAGCATTTTCAACTGGAACCCATTTCCATTTGACGCGGCATGGATTGCGATTATCCTCTGTGGTATTCCGATTTTAATGGAAGCAATCATCGGTCTGATTACCGCCTTTGACATCAAAGCGGACGTACTGGTGTCACTGGCGCTGATCGCCTCCGTCTGCATTGGAGAGCATTTCGCGGCCGGTGAAGTTGCGTTTATCATGCAATTGGGTGCGCTGCTGGAAGATCTGACCGTCGCAAGGGCAAGGGCAGGCATTGAAAAGCTGGTCCATCTCACTCCCCAGACTGCCCGGGTCATTTCCGGTGGAACTGAACGGATACTTCCCGCCGAACAGGTAAAGATCGGCGACCGCCTTCGGGTACTGCCTGGAGAAACCGTCCCGGTTGATGGGATCATCCTGTCGGGTGAAACCTCGATCAATCAGGCGGTCATGACCGGCGAATCATTGCCGGTGGACAAAACCGTCGGGGATGATGTATCCAGCGGAACGGTCAATCAGTTTGGCGCATTTGAGATGGAAGCGACCAAAGTCGGCGAGGACAGCTCAATCCAGCGAATGATCAAACTGGTGCAGTCTGCCGACGCAGGCAAGGCAAAGATTGTCGGATTGGCCGACCGGTGGGCAACCTGGATTGTCGTCATCGCGCTGACAGCGGCTGCACTGACCTGGATGGTCACGGGTGAAATCATCCGTGCCGTTACGATACTCGTTGTTTTTTGTCCCTGTGCCCTAGTTTTGGCAACACCGACCGCAATCATGGCTGCGATTGGCAATGCGACAAAACATGGTTTCCTAGTACGTCAGGGAGACGCCTTGGAACGACTGGCCAAAGTTTCTAAAATTACCTTTGACAAGACCGGCACATTAACATATGGTACACCGACTGTCACCGCCGTTGAAAGCATTTCCGGGGTTGACAGGGATGAACTCTACACACTGACCGCCGCTGCCGAGCAGTTGAGCGAACACCCACTCGGCAAAGCAATCGTCCGCTGCTATGGCCGCAAGCCGGACACGGCAGAAGATTTCAGAATGATTCCCGGTGAAGGGGTGTCTGCTGTCATCAACGGGCGGAAAGTTGCCGCCGGCAACCTGAAACTGATCACCAAACATACCGGTGCAGAACCGTCACAGTCGATGCAGACAAATGCTGAAAACTATCTCAACCAGGGATGCACCGTCATCTATGTCGCAATCGACCAGCAGCCCGCCGGATTCATTGCCCTTTCGGATACCATCCGACCGGATGGTAAAAAGATGGTGCAGGCGCTCAACCAAATCGGTGTGCAGCCTGTCCTGTTGACAGGTGACCACCAGAACGCCGCCGAAGCAATTGCTGGAGCACTGGAAATCCGTGAAGTACATGCAGACTGTCTGCCTGAGGACAAGCTGCGACAGATTGACGCCTACCAGAACAGCGGCAACCGTGTCTGCATGATCGGCGATGGTATCAATGATGCCCCAGCCCTGAAAAAAGCAGATGTAGGCATTGCGATGGGTGGAGTCGGCAGCGATATTGCCGTGGATGCGGCGGATATTGCGCTGGTGGACGATGAGATCAAGGAACTTCCCCATCTGGTGGCCCTCTCCCGCCGGATGATGAAGACAATCAAACTTAATCTGACCTTCTCAATGACCCTGAACTTTCTGGCCATCACTCTGGCGATAACCGGCCTGCTCGGTCCGGTCATCGGTGCGTTGGTGCACAATGCCGGTTCAGTCCTTGTCATCATCAATTCCGCCCTGCTGCTGACCTGGCGGCGTAAGTGAGCTGAATAACATCATAAAAGCCGCCCGTTTGGAACAACGGACGGCTTTTTCTGTCAGCAGGTTATCCTCCAGTGACAAGATTTTTGGGGACATTGTAGCCCAGCGCATATTCTTTTTTGACCTTCTGGCCGGAACGGTGAATCAGCAACCCCAGCAGAACTATAAATGCTGCTACTGCCGCCAGTCCCGCAAGCGCTGCCGGAACATTCAACGAATCCGGAGCGGTCGCAAGCGTACCAATGGTATAGACCAGATAGGCGATGGTATAACCGACTCCCAGCTGCAATCCAATACCGGCGAAAAGCCATTTTGTGCTCTTCATCTCAGCGTTCATTGCGCCAATCGCTGCAAAGCAGGGCGGCGTGTACAAGTTAAACATCAGGTAAGCCAGTGCTGCAACCTTAGTGATTGCGATGATTCCAGCAACCTCCGCGCCAGCGCCTTCCATCAACGCCAATTCTTCAGTGTCGATCAGGTTCTCCAACCCTACAAAGCAGACAGCCAGTGTGCCGACGACATTCTCTTTTGCAATAAATCCGGTGACTGCTGCTGCGGCCAGCTGCCAGGAAAGAACACCGACAATCGGAACCAGCAACCAGGCAAACGGCCCAGCAATTGAAGCGAGAATCGAAGCATCCGCCGTTTCAGCAACCTGGAAATGCCAGTCAAAGGTCTGCATAATCTGGACCGCGGTATTGCACAGCAGGATAATGGTTGCAGCCTTCACGATATACGCCTTGCCGCGGCTGCACATCGACTTGAAAGCGCCCCAGAGAGAAGGCAGCTTGTATTCCGGCAGCTCGATGATAAAGAAGGACTTTCTTGATTTATAGCCGGCAATCTTGTTGACCAGCAGCGCACCGACAAAAATCAGAACGATACCAGTCAGATACATCAGCGTACTGACCCAGCCTGCGTCGTCAAAAAACGCACCGGCAAACAGCGCAATGACCGGAATCTTTGCACCACACGGCATAAACGGTGCCAGCATAGCGGTTGCCCGGCGTTCCCGTTCATTGCGGATGGTACGGCTGGCCATGATACCGGGTACGGCGCAGCCGACGGTAATGACGAATGGGATGACCGATTTGCCGGACAGACCGACCTTTTTAAAGATCGGGTCGAGTACAACCGCAACCCTGGACATATACCCGCAGTCCTCCAGCAGCGCAATCAGGAAATACATCACCATGACCAGCGGCAAAAATCCGACAACCGCACTTACACCGCCAATGATTCCATCGACCAGCAGCGCCGACAGAATCGGACTGGCGTTATTTTCCAGCAGCCCGCCAACCCAGCCTTGGAAGGTCTCCAGCCAGCCGACCATCCAATCGGCAATCGGCGTACCCACCCAGACCTGCGAAATCTGGAAAACAAAAAACATGACAACCGCAAAAATCGGAATCCCAAGCCATTTATTGGTCAAAACTGCGTCTATCTTATCCCCGAAGTTCTTATCTTTGGTCAAAACTTTGCGCGTCTCAACCGCTTCAACAATCTCGTTGACAAATCTGAACCGCTGTCTGTCGGCCTCTTCAACCGCTTTTTTACTAGACAGGTCGATCTCCTGCTGATGGTAAGGGGCGGCCTGTGTTGTATGAGCAACATTGACTGCCCTTTCAACAACTGCGCTGAGCCCATCTGCTGAGGTTGAAACCGTCTCAATGACCGGGCAGCCCAGTTTTTCACTGAGTGCCTGCACATCTATTCTGGTTTCCTTTTTGGCGTTGATATCACTCTTATTCAACGCAACAACCATCGGAATCCCAAGTTCCAGCAGCTGGGTTGTAAAAAACAGGCTGCGGCTGAGATTGGTAGCATCGACAATGTTGATGATGACATCGGGATTTTCTTTCTTGACATAGGAACTGGTGATACTCTCTTCGCTGGTAAACGGCGACATCGAATAAGCACCAGGCAGGTCAACTGCAATCAGCTGTTCGCCGCCTGACCAGAATGTCTTTCGGATCGGATGCTCCTTTTTTTCGACGGTGACGCCTGCCCAGTTGCCGACCTTTTCATTGCGGCCGGTCAGAGCATTGTACATTGTGGTTTTGCCCGAATTGGGGTTACCTGTCAATGCGATTCTCATGACTTTTTCCTCCTCATATTTGATCCTTTCGGATTGATTTACGTAATTAGTAGCAGCTAACTGCTGCTCAAAAAAATAACCGATTCCTTTAAATCAGAATCGCGTCTGCGAGCTGGTTATCAATGTTGTACCGGCCATCCTTAATCGACACAACACAGCCGCCCTTACGGCGGGAAACCACGGTGATTTTTTCACCGGCAAAACATCCCAGAGAAAACAAAAAA
>DVLN01000049.1 GCA_018715465.1 Candidatus Faecivivens stercorigallinarum
GCAATCAATTTCTCGAAGTTTGGAATTTGCCCAATATTCGCAAACTCGTCCAGCAGGCACCGCACATGGACCGGCAGGCGGCCGCCGTAGAAGTCGTCCGCCTTGTCGCACAGGAGGTTGAAAAGCTGGGAATACATGAGCGCCGCCACGAAATTAAAAGTGCTGTCCGTATCCGAGAGGATGACAAACAGCGCCGATTTCCGGTCGCCCAGGGTATCCAGCTCCAGCTCGTCCTCTGCCATAAGGTCCCGCAGCTCCACAATGTCAAAGGGCGCCAGGCGGGCGCCGCAGGAAATCAGGATCGACTTCAAAGTTTTGCCCGCGGCCATTTTGAATTTGCGGTACTGCTTCACAGCATTGGCAGCGACCAACGGCTTTTTCTGTTGATATTGTACCCCAATCCGCCCCGCTTGACAAGATCGACGGGAACAATTTGTACAAAAATAGCTCCTTCTCTCCTGAAAAAAGAGTTGACAATCTGATGAGGATATGTTATCCTGAAGCTGGGAGGTCTATCGAGATAGACCATATTGGTCAGGAGGTGTCTTATGGACAATATTCAGATATTTGAAGCCGAGCTGCGGCTGATGGAACTGATCTGGGAAAACGCGCCCATCCGTTCGACCGCACTGGTGCAGCTGGCCGGGGAAAAGCTCGGCTGGAAAAAGTCAACCGTCTTTACCGTGATCAAAAAGCTGGCCGGACGGAACATCCTTAAAAATGAAAACGCCGTTATCATCCCGCTGGTCAGCCGGGAACAGGCCTGTCTGTCGGAAAGCCAGAGTCTGGTCGACCGGCTGTTCAAGGGGTCATCCCGGCTGTTTCTGACCAACTTCCTCTCCAAGGAAGAGTTTACCGAGGAAGAAGCGGCGGAACTCAAGGCTTTGATCGACCGGCAGACCCGATCAGAAGAGGGAGGGAAGAAATGATATGAGCACATTCCTTTCCGTCTTTTTGTTTACGCTGAAAACCAGCCTGACCGCCGGTATCATCGCGGCAATCCTGCTGATCATCCGTCTGGTTGCGGGGAAAAAGCTCCCCAAACGGTTCTGCTATGCGATGTGGGGACTGGTGCTGCTGCGGCTGATTCTGCCGGTTTCCCTTCCAAGCCCGGTGAGCATCTTCACCTATACCGGATATACTCCGCAGAACACGATCTATCAGGATCTGGCGCAGACACAGCCGCCTGCCACATCCTTTCCGTCGGTCGAACTGATACCGGAACAGCCGGAAGACACTTCGACAGACGAAGCCAATGTTTCTGAGCAGGCCGGTTCCGCCGTAATGACGGACAGTGCGGATGAGCTGCCCAGTGATTCCACGGGTGCATCCACCCCATCTGTACCGGAAAGCAGTCCGGCATTGCAGGAAAATACCGGCGATCTGAGCGTGCAAAGCGGTTCTGATTCCTTCACCCGGCAGCCGCTGATGGTGGCCGCGGCCTGTGTCTGGGGATGCGGCAGCCTGCTGTTTTTGCTGGGCTGGGCCGGCGGGCTGCTGGTTTTGCGGCAGAAATACAAGACTGCCTGTCTGTATGGTGACCAGCAGCTTTTCGACCGCTGCAACCGCCTGCTGAGGCATCCACTCCGAAGGAGGGTGACGCTGTACATCTCCGGGTATGCCGAAAGCCCGTTGGTGACCGGTTATCTGCGGCCAAAGATTATCCTGCCGGAAGGCGAATTCCCCGAAGAACAGCTGGAATGTATGGTCGTGCATGAGCTGATCCATATTCGCAGAGGGGACCATCTGGTCCGGCTGGTGTCGCTGGCGGTGACCTGCCTGCACTGGTTCAACCCGCTGATCTGGGCAGCACTCCGGTACTCGGCAAAAGATATGGAGCTTTCCTGCGACGAAGCCGCCCTTTCGCGGCTGGGCAGCGGGGCTTCGACCGTCTATGCGGGCGCACTGCTCGATTTGTCGGTGCGGCAGCATAAGATGTTGTCGCCGCTGCTGATGTTTGGGGAATCCAACCTTAAAACCCGCATCAAAAACGCACTTTCCTATAAAAAAACGGCGGTTTGGGTCTCAGCTGCCGCTGTTTTGCTGCTGGCCGCCGGAGCGGTCGTCCTGCTGACCGACCCTGTCCGGCAGCAGGCAGTTATCCCGTCAGGAACGCTGCTTTTGGCAGACCTTGCCGGTATCCCGGTCACGGTTACGGCGGATGAACAGACTTCCGCCCTGATCGACCCCGACAACTGGCAGCAGACCGATACACTCCCCGACCTGCCGGAAAATGCAACCCTCACCATCAATGCGGACGAAGACAGCGTCGCCTTTTCCCAGACAGACCCGGTCGCTATCCTGACACAGGATGGGACGCAGACCGGCTACATCGTCCCGCTGGGGACAGAGGAAACCCTGCGGGATACCCTGCTGCGGCAGTCGGAAGAGTACGCCGCCCTGCCCGAAGAACAGCAGCAGATTCTCTCGGCACTGGTCAATGCTGAAACGGTCTGGGGGCTGCGGGAATATGGCGACTATTTCGGCATCCACCCGGATTTTGTGTCAAGGCTGGCACTTGCCGTCCTCTCCAACCCCGGACAGCCGGTTTCTGGAATCCAGATGGACTACTCCCAGGAATGGCAGGAAATTTATCTCAATCTGGTCAATCCAAACGGCACAACTCCCGTCATCTACTGGACGGACAGCAGCAACACCATCCTTTCGATGGGAGAAACACAGGTTTCGCTCGACCCGGAACCGTTTGAACCGCTGGCCGAAGAATTCCGGGACAGCCCCTATTCGGGATGGTCTACCAACCTGTTTGCCGACGGCGTGACCGGCTATACCCGGCTGCTTGAACTGCCGGACAACTGGCAGACCTTCCTGGCCGGGGAATGGCTCGCCGCCTGGGGATGGCCCGACGCCGGCTCCCCCGAGCTTCGGATTTACCACCTGCCGGACGGGGAACTGGTCTATTCCGAAGATACCGAACGGCTGCTGATCCAAAATGTCCGGGCCAGTGAAACATCCCGTTACGACCTTGAGATCACCGGCACATCCTCTCCCGTCAATTCTCACGGCAATTCCGTCAGCTTTGTCTGGGGGTTCAGGCTGGACGGGGATATCCCGGACTATCGGACCATCGACGGGATGGACGGACATCTGACCGAAGACGGGATGCTGACCGCAAACTTTGCCGGACAGAACCTGATGGTGAGCCAACAGCAGGACGACGGCAGCGATCAGCTCTTCAACATCCTGATGCTGGACGACATCCGCGACGCGATCACCGAACAGGGCATGTTTGCCGGGGATGTCCGCGGCCTGGAAGAAATCCGCTTTTCCAATGGGGGCAATACCCTGACCGCTGAAATTACAGTCGCTAACTATCCCTTTGTCAACGGGATGGTGATGGCGGTACGGGACGGGGACGAGTGGAAGACACGGGTCCTCGGGGGAAGCCCGCTGTATACCCAAAATGGGCTGTACAACTCTTTTGGCAAGATACTGGACGACGGGACCATCCTGTACGCCTATCTGGATGAAAACGGCTGGACGGCTGAACTGGTCGACCAGAATACGCTGGAAACCATCCAGACCCTTGACTTTGGCAGCTATTCGTATGACTATCTGTCGCTGGAAGGGGTATACCCGCTCAGTCTCAGCGGTGACCATTTCTGTTCCCCGCGGGTCATCCTGCGGATGCTCGACCGGGAGCGGATGATCGTCCTCGACCGGGGCTACAAACAGGACGGACAGCGGATCTATCTGTTCAACTTCGCAGAAAAGACGCTGAGCGAACCAATGCAGCTCAATGGGCCGCTGCGCCACTACAGCAGCAGCTGGCTGATGACTGGCATTGTTTCCCGCTCGGCTGACGGCAGCCCCGAACCGGTCGAGATTTTTACCCGTCCGCTTTCTGAACTCTCCGCCAGCCTGGCAGAGCGTGAACTGCGGCCTGTGCTGGCCGGTGAAGAAACCGGGACGGTAGAGCTGGACCCGGTCCTCAGCCCGCTGTTTAATGAACCGATCTATCTAACACAGCGCAGCAACGGCCAGTCAGGCTACTCGAACACCCTCTATACCAGTGCGTTTCATCCGCTGTACTGGACAGTCTGCGCAGAATCCCCCGCCCTTCCCGGAGCGCCCGCCGTTACCGCTCAGAATATCAGTGATTCCGGCACCGGGTACGCTTCGGCGAACTTCTATGAATCCGATGACCAGCTGATTCTTGAGCTGCTCCCGCTGGATGATTCCCAGCCAGCACTCTATTATACCGCGTCGCTGGATCGGCAGGATGTCTACATCTCCCCGATCTCCCAGTGGTTTACCGAAGACAATACCCAGTATACCCCCGTTTACACCGGGTTGGATGCCGAAGAACGGCAGCTGGAACAGCAACGGCAGCTGGAACTGATGGACGCGGCCGCCCTGCTGCAAACCGGGAACCGTCAGCGGTATGACGACCGGTGGGTCGATGTCCTGGCGATGGAAGGGGATGCAGCCGTCTGCCTGATGATGAAAAATGATACCGGTTCTTACGTTGACCGGCAGGCCGCACCCGGGCTGGTTCCCGAGGGGGCAAATGAAATACAGGTCGGCGGCGTGACCTTCTGGGAGACGGATGATTCACTGCTGTTTGTCTACCAAGCGGGCGAAAACAAGGCGGCTGTCTCCCTGTCCGACGGGCTGGCGCAGGGGTTGGTCGATACCGAAACCCTGACTGCCGCACAGAACGCGGCGGCGGAAAAGATGCCCCGGCTCTACCGGGAGGAAACCACCTTCCGGGTTGAGCAGCTGCTCAACTGGATGCGCTGGCAGAATGAAGAAACCGGCGCCCCCGCTGCGATGATGTCCAACGCTTCCTTCTACGTTTTTTCCGAACGGTTGGCGGAATTCCGCGCGTCGGATGAATGGGAAGGATGGACCGAACAACTGGCAGCTTTCGTGGATGGGCTGGAGGAAGGATACCCCGACTGGAGCGAAAACCTCACGCTTGCGGCCGAGTTTTTCTACCCCGGGTGGCTCTACCGTGAAGCAATCGCGGACGCCTGGGGGAGCGATGCCGAAATCGACTGGGACTACCCCGGAAACCTCCTCAGCTACTACCCGGAGGAGGATATCGTCGGGCTTGCCTACGGGATCGGCTTTGAATCCTCGTCCCATCTCTACCCCGTTCGGATGACCGAATCGGACGGACGGCTGACCGTCTCCTATGTCACGCTGAGCTGGTTCCCGGACACCGAGGGGGCGCATGTCGGCAGCGGCGACCAGGTGTTGGACAGCAGCTGGGCGTATTACCCGACGCTGACTGAACTGACGGCGCGCGCGGATGAACTGCCGCTGGAAACCGCCGAATTTATCCTGCAAGACGGACGCTGGGTCTTCGCCCGGTAAATGTCCGACGCACAATCTGAAAGGAATTCTCTGTATGAAAAAAATATGGATTTCGACCCTGATCACCTGTCTGCTGCTCGCCTCCTGCGGCGGGAACAGCCAGACCTCTTCCCAAAACTCTGAACCAACCTCCGCTTCATCTGTCTCTGAAAGCAGCGAAAGCTCCGCTGAAAATGAGACAGAAAGTGAATCCGAAAGCGGAAACGAAAGCGAATCCTCCGACTCTTCCGATATTTCCGGCGAAACCTCCGCTCAGACTTCTTCTGAACCGGAAACGGAGGAAAGCAGTGAAACCGTCCCGGAAACAGAGGAAACTTTGCAGCCGGCTGTCCATACCGGCGACGTTGATCTGAAATCCTTCCCCGCCGACGCCCGCTCGTGGATCTACGATTCCCGCTTCACCAGCATCCCGTTTGAATTGCAGGCGGAGGCTGGCGGGGTCGGAGCGGTCGAAGCCTGGGCGGAAGAACACGACTGGCTCATCAATCTGGCGGACTTTTTCCACGACTTTGAGATGACCGCCGATCAGGTCAACAGCATCCTGTTTGACCAGCAGCTGGAGATCCCGCCCGACATCACCGCCGAAGAGGTCGAGATCCTCTGTTCGGACGACTGGGCGGCAATCAACAATCTGATGGTCAGCCCCTATGCCGTCGCATCCGAAAGCGGCGATATCTACACCATCTTCTGGCTGGGAGAGCACAGCGCGGAAGATTACGCCGAAGCCGGGCTGGATGCCGAAGCAATCGCTTCGGCTATCCAGCAGACCCAGGCACTAAACATCCAGGAAACCGACTCCTACTGCGAACAGGCGCAGCAATCCCTCGCTTCCTATCAGGCGTTACAGCCCTAATCAAAAAGCAGCCCCCGACCGTCCGATCTCAGAATCCGGCGGCCGGGGGCTGCTGCATATATATTTGTTTTTTTAAAGTATCCGCCTTAATCCTTCCAGACAAATTTCCGGTTGATCGACTCGCCGCCGTCTACGACGATGCTCTGCCCGGTGCAGAAGGTGTTGACCACCGTCAGAAAATAGGCCCAGTCGGCGATCTCCTGCGGCGTCGCCCACTTTCTCATCGGGGTTTCGTCCATGATCTGCGCCCAAAGCTCGGGATCGTTGATGACGCAGTCGTTTAATGGGGTCAGCACGCCGCCGGGGTCTAAGCTGTTGCAGGTCGCGTCAAAGGCCGCTACCCGCATCGCAACATTTTTGGTATAGGCCAGCAGTCCCCCCTTGCTCGCGCAGTACTCGGGGAATTCTGAGCCGGTATGTCCGCTCGCCGAACCGATATGCAGAATCGAATGGATATGCGGCTGCACCCCGTACCGCTCGGTCAGACGGATGACCGCTTTTAAATTGATGTCGATGTCATCCTCGTTCTGGGTTCCCGCGCAGTTGATCAGGATTTCCACCCCTTCCAGCACCGGAAGCCGGTCGGTATCCCGGACATCAGCCTGATAGTGGGTATAGTGGGGGTGGGCAATGCCGGACGGCTGCCGGTCAATGCCGGTCACCTGATGGCCCTCTGCGAGGAAACGCTCGGCGATTGCCTTGCCGATTCCCTGTGCGGTGCCTGTAATCAATACCTTCATGTTACTTCCCTTCTCCGATATAATCGAGATATTCCTGTCCGATGCCGAGTGCCTTCCATCTTTTCGAGATCTGGTAACCAAACGGCGAGAAGACGACCTCCATCAGCAGTTCCGCCACCGCGCCCGTCAGCGCACAGGTCACACACTGTAACATCGTCCAGTGAAATCCGTCCCAGAAGACCGGCGCAAAGATCATAAAGACAATCACCGCAAAAATCAGGTTGTCGACAAACTGCCCGGCCAGTGTCGACAGATACGTCCGCACCGCAAAGGCCAGCTTGCCATCAGGATTGGACTGAAAGGCCTGGCCGATCGTCCAGTTGAGCAGGTTGTTGACCGCAGCGGAAATCAGAAACGCAATCGTACTTCCCAAGAGGATGAACCATGTCCCGCCCAGAATCCCGTTGAGGGCGGTATAATCGTCCGCGCTGGAAGGGATGATGCTCGCGATATAAAAGACAAAGCTGGTCAGCAGGTTGATCGCCGCCGCCATGACCGCGATCCTATTGGACGCGCGGGGGCCAAACCGCTTGGTGATGATGTCCATGCACATGAACGAAAGCCAGGAAATCAGAATCCCTCCATCCAGCGCCAGCCAGGGAGTCTGGACAATCGTCTTGTTGGCCAGCAGGTTCATGCTGATGACGCTGACCACAAACAGCGAGACAGCCGTCGCCGGGATACATCTGAGCAGGACGGCGGTCTCTTCCCTTTCCTTTTTGAGCCATGCCCCGATAGACGGGGTATGGGGTTTGACTTGTACGTTTTGGCTGTTCATATTCTCTTTCCTCCAAAAAGATAGTTTCCAAAACGCAAAACTACCTTCACAAAAGAAAAATGGCTCTGCAAAAACGCAAAGCCATTCCTGATCCATTCTATGAACAGCAGTCCTGGTTTTGTTTAACGACAGGATGGTACAAACGAACTGTCGGCATCAAATGATAACGGATACAGTATACACGATCACCTGCAAAACTGCAATCCTTTTACACAGATTGTTACATTCACAAAAACTCACAGCTTTTTGCTGTATACATCACAGCCATCACAGTTACCCTGAAAGGTAAAGCCGTTTTTCAGGGCCAGGTGGCTGGTCTTCATGGCCATACCCCGCCTTTACAGCTGCGGATAGATATGGTCAAACACCGCTTTCAGCAGAAGATCCGTCTGCCGGCTTTCGGCGGTGATGGTCACGACCGCGTTTTTGTCCCGCATCAGGATGGTGAACTGACCGTATTTCCCGTCGGCACGGAAGGAACCTTTGTCCCCGCCCCAGAACAGATAACCGTATCCGTACTGGTCGCGGTCATTTTCGACCTGTTTGCTGGTGGATGCACGCACCCACTGGGCCGGAACCAGCTGTCTGCCGTTCCAGCTGCCGTCCTGAAGGTACAGCATCCCGAATTTATGCAGCTCGTCCAGCGTCAGAAACAGCCCGCCCGCGCCAAACTGATTGCCCAGCGGGTCGGTCTCCCAGGTCGGCAGCTGAATCCCCATCGGCTTGAACAGCCGCGGCATCAGGTAATGCACCAGGTCGCACCCGGCCCGCCGTTGGACCAGAATGCCCGCCAGATAGGGGCCGGAATTGTTGTAGACAAAATGGGTGCCCGGCTGGTAAACAAACGGCTGTGCCAGTGCAAGCCGGACCCAGTTAGGGTCGGTATAATACGGCCGGTCTTCCCCCATCAGAAAACCCTTCTGCTGTCCCAGGCACATCGTCAGCAGGTCGCGGACGGTCGCCATCTGGAGATTTTCGGAGACCACCTCCGGCAGGTCTTCCGAAAAAGCGTCGGTCAGCTTTTCATCCAGCGACAAAAGCCCTTCCCGGATGGCGATACCGACCGCGGTTGAGGTAAAGCTCTTGGTCGCCGAATAGATATTCCGGCGGCAGGCCCCCTCCCAGGTATGCCGCGCAATCTCCTGACCGTCCTTTGATACAACGACGCCCAGTGCCCGCAGCGGTGTTGCTGCCTGAACAAATTCCCGCAGTTCCATACAAATTTCCTCCTGTCCTGCAAATCATGCAGATTCAAACAGATACAAATGCCCAACGAACGATTGTTACAGGTATTATACTCCTTCTGGATATTTGACACAAGAGCGGCAGAAAAAATCTTACAGCTGGGCAGTCTCCCTTCCGCACTGCGACAGACAGTTTACAAACATCTCTTATTGCGATACAATAAGTAAACGAGGCGTTGCGGTTTCCCATGATATCTATACCCCGCAGGAAAAGGCAGAATCCCCCGACAAGGACAATACCAACCTCCTGTTCTTCCCCGGCGAACGCGGAAAGCCTTTTATGCTGGTCTGCGCCGGGGGTGGTTACGCGACCGTCTGTTCCTTCCTGGAGGGGTACCCGGTTGCGGCCGCGCTCAGCCGGATGGGATACAATGCCTTTGTCCTCAGCTACCGGGTCAATGAAATCGGCCTGCTGCCCCGCCCGACTGAGGACATCGCGGCGGCACTGCGGTATATATTTGCGCATGCCCAGGAGTTTGGCGTTGCAACCGAAGGGTACGGGATTGTCGGGTTCTCCGCCGGCGGGCATGTCGCGGGGAGCTGGGGGACCGATTACCTGGGATATCCTCGCTTCGGGCTTCCGGCCCCGGGCGTGATCATTCTGTCCTATGGCGCCACTCAGCTTTCGGGCAGAGAAGACAAAAAGAACTCGATTTTCTGGAGAATTGTCGGGGACAACCCCGACCCACAGCTGGTCGCGGCAGTCAACGTCACCGACAATGTGACCAGCCATTATCCGCCGACCTTTGTCTGGCAGTGCAAGGATGACAAGCTGGTGCACTATTCGGCGTCTGAACGGATGGCCCAGGCACTGGAAGCGGCAGGCGTCAAATATCAGCTGCGGCTGTACGAAAAAGGCGGCCATGGAATCGGGCTTGCCGATCATACCGATGCGGCCGGCTGGCTGGAAGAAGCAGTGCAATTCTGGCAGTCGGTCACAGATACCAATACCTGAACAGAAAGAAGGAGCAATTTATGAAAAAACGTATTTTTGCAGCGCTCGCCGCCGGACTGATGACCGGTTGTGTCCTTACTTCCTGCGGTGACCAATGTATACAACCAGTATCAGAAGTCGATCGAGTTCGGCTTTGAATCCGACTGGGAAACCGCCATCGCTGAAATGAACAGCGCGATGATGGCTGCCGGTTTGCAGGATATTATCGACGAAAAGCAAAAACAGCTGGACAGCTGGCTCGCACTCCAGTAATAATTTTTACGCTATCCTCTTCACATCTGACAAAGCCCGTCCGGAACCGTTTATCGGTATTCCGGGCGGGTTTTTGCGCTTTAGGCGGGATATGGAATGCAGTCTTTTTGGAATCCTGTTTTGATTGAAAAAACACCTTATCGGTGGTATAATAAGGACAACGTTCATCTTGTATGAGAAGAACGGCAGCCTTTTACAGAAAGCAGGTGGACAGATGACCCAAACCAGACTGATCATCGCGTTTGATTCGGTGTACCAGGCCCTCGCGCTGGAGGAAATCTGCCGGGAGGGACGCATCATCCCGCTGCCTACCGCGATTTCGGCGGGGTGCGGGTTTGCCTGGGCGACCAGCCGTCTTAACCGGGATTACTGGGAAGAATACCTGCGGGAAAATGGCATTGCCTATGAAAAAATGGTGGTGATGGAAATATGATCTACTGCAAATCAGGCGGATGTACCGCAAAACTTGGGGCCGGAGCACTGAGCAGAATCCTTTCCGGTCTGGAAAAAAGCAGCGACCCGCATGTCTTAGTCGGGTTTGACAGCCATGACGACGGCGCAATCTACCAGATCAACGACCGTCAGGCGATCATCAGCACGCTGGACTTCTTCCCGCCGATGATCGAAGACCCGTATATTTTTGGGCAGATCGCGGCCACCAACGCGCTGAGCGATATCTACGCGATGGGCGGCAGGCCGCTGACCGCACTAAACATCGTCTGTTTCCCGGACAAACTGGACCTGAACGAGCTGGGAAAGATTCTCGAGGGCGGCAACGCAAAAGTCCTCGAAGCCGGGGCAACGCTGGTCGGCGGACATTCAATCGTCGATGAAGATATCAAATACGGGCTGAGCGTGACCGGCATCGTCGACGTGGACAAAATCCTGCGCAACGACACCGTCCGGGAAGGGGACGTCCTCTTCCTGACCAAGAAGCTGGGCACCGGCATCATCATGGCCAGCAGACAGGTCGGCGACGCGAACCCGGAAGCGGTCAAAGAGGCACTCGGTTCGATGACCACCCTCAACAACCGGCTGCTCGATCATATCCCGTTTGAATGGATCCACGCCTGCACCGATGTGACCGGGTTTGGGCTGTATGTCCATCTGGATGAGATGCTGCACGGGCAGTATACGGCGGTCGTGGACGGGAAGGCGCTCCCCTGTTTTGACGACTGCCGGCGGTGTGTCGATTCGTTTTATCTGACGGCTGCCGCGCAGAACAACCGCAACTATCTGGGAGACCGTATCCGGTTTGAAGGCGGCGGCTTTTTTGAAGAGGAGATCGGCTTTGATGCCCAGACCTCCGGCGGGCTGCTGTTTTCCGTTTCGGAAGAGCACGCGACACAGGTGCAGCGGCTGTTCCCCTGCTGGCAGGTCGCAAAGATCATCCCAAAAACAGATGTATCCATTATTGTGAGGTAAAATATGAAACAGATTGACGCGAGAAAAAAAGTCTGCCCGATTCCGGTGGTCATGGCCAAAGAAGCGATGGAAACGGAACAGGAGATTCAAGTCATCGTCGACAACTTCGTCGCGGTACAGAATATCGAAAAGATGGCGCGGGTAAAGGGATATGCGTGCAGCCATGCCGCATCAGGCGAGGACTATCTGGTCACCCTGTCCAGAAACGGCCAGCCCGATACACCGGCTGCTGCTCAGCCAGCCGGACAACCTGTTCTCCCGGCAGAATGCTGCCAGTCCGCCGGTTATGCGGTCGTCATCAACAAGGAAGGGATGGGACAGGGCGACCCGGTATTGTCCAAAAAGCTGCTCTCCGCCTTCTTTTTTGCGCTGACCAAGCAGGATATCCTCCCTGCGGTCATCCTGTTCTACAATCAGGGGGCCTACTACACCTGTCAGGACTCCCCGCTGCTGGAAGATTTGCGGACGCTGGAAAAGATGGGGGTCCGTATCCTGACCTGCGGGACCTGTCTGGACTATTACGGATTAAAAGAAAAACTGGTCATCGGCGGCGTCTCGAATATGTATGAGATTGTCGAAACGATGGCCGCGGCTGACAAGGTGATTGTACCATGAGGGTATTGGTAAGGGGCGCAGGAGACCTGGCAAGCGGGATTCTCCACAAGCTGGCAAACTGCGGATTTGAACTGGTGGCGCTTGAGGTGGAGCACCCGTCCAGCATCCGGCGGTGGGTCTCTTTCAGTGAAGCGGTCTATCGCGGCAGCTGTGAGATCGAAGGGGTCACGGCGGTGCGGGTGGATTCATTCGCCGAGGCAAAAGAGGCTTTTTCCCGCCATCAGATCGCGGTGATGGTCGACCCGGAAGCTATGCTGCTCAAAACCGAACGGTTTGACGCGGTCGTTGACGCGATCATCGCCAAAAGAAATTTGGGAACCAGAATCGACATGGCACCGGTCGTTATCGGGGTCGGGCCTGGATTTGAAGCCGGGAAGGACTGCCACTATGTCGTCGAGACCAAGCGGGGCCATCATCTGGGCAGGATCTACACTTCCGGGTGTGCAATCCCAAACACAGGCATCCCCGGAGACATCCAGGGTTTTTCCATCCAGCGGGTGGTGCACAGCCCATATGCCGGGGAGATGTGCTGCCTGCATCAGATCGGCGATATTGTCAAAGAAGGAGAACCGCTCGCCCTTGTCGGCGGACAGCCAGTCAAAGCGACAATGGACGGGCTGCTCAGGGGAATCCTTCCCGATGGCTACCCGGTGACGGTTAAGCTGAAGATGGCGGACATCGACCCGCGCACCGACCAGGTCAAAAACTGCAATACCATCTCCGACAAGGCGCGGTGCATTGCAGGGGGCGTACTGGAGGCGATTTTACGTGGATATCCAGTTTGACGCGGCCGCAACAAGCGGCTTTGTGCCGGAGGAAACAAAACGCACCCTGCTGGACTATCTGAGCCACCCGGCGAACCCTTCCCGGGGCAGCTACCCCGCCAGCCTGAAAGCAAGCAGGCTGGTTTACCAGGCCCGCAAGACGGTGGCAGACTTTTTCGGTGTCCCCCGCCCCGACCATGTCATCTTTACCAGCGGCATCACCGAGAGCCTGAATGCGGTCCTAAAAGGACTGGTCAAAAAAGGAGACCGGGTGGTTTGCAGCGTATTTGAGCACAACAGCGTGCTCCGTGTCCTGCATGCAATTGGGGCGGAGATGGTTGTCTGGAACGGGCATACCGATGAACTGGACAGGCTGCTGACAGAGGATGTTTCGCTGATGGTTTGCAGCCATGTGTCCAATGTAACAGGCGGGATTCTGGATATCCGCGCGGCAGGCGCCCTCTGTCGGAAAAATGGGATTCTTTTTGTCGTCGATACCGCGCAGAGCGCAGGGATACTGCCGGTCTCGATGGAAGATATGGACGTCCTCTGCTTTACCGGGCACAAGGGGCTGCATGGGTTGCAGGGAATCGGCGGGTTCTGCATGAAAGACCAGCCGCTCTTCCCTTCCCCCAAACAGGGCGGCACTGGCACCCACTCGATGGAGCTGGAACAGCCGCAGAACTGGCCGGAAATCTATGAGGCCGGGACTTTAAATGTGCCGGGGATCATCAGCCTGATGACCGGCATCCAATATCTCAAAAGCCATCCGCCAGTTGACCAGTCCACACTCCGGCAGCGGCTGATCGACGGGTTATCCGACATCGAGGGGATTCGTTTTCTGCAAGACCCGCAGACGAAACACATTGGAATCGTCAGCCTGGTAGTCGATGGGGTGTCCGGCAGCTGGCTGAGCGACCAGCTGGCCGTCCGTTTTGGGATTCAGACCCGGTATGGCGCTCAATGCGCCCCGCTGGTCCACCGGATGTATGGGGTGGAAGCGTCGCTTCGGCTGAGCTTCGGGCATGATGTGACTAAACAGCAGGTGGACTATGCAGCAGCATCTATCCGCCAGCTGATTGAGGAGAAAAGAAGATGATTGAATTTGTAACAGGCGCCGGAGGAAAAACCTCCTATATCCATCGGCGGGCAGAGCAGGAACGGTCGCAGGGCCGCCGGGTACTGGTCTGCACCTCGACCCATATGATGACGGAACCCGACACCCTGCTATCCGGCGAACTCTCCGACATCCAAAGGCAATTGGACGCCTGCGGGTACTGCATGGCCGGGCTTCCGGCAAAGGACGGCAAAATCGGCCCGCTCGACCCGGAAGTCTATCGGAAAGCCTGCGCACTTGCTGACGTCGTACTGGTCGAGGCGGACGGTTCCAGACACCATCCGATCAAAGCCTGCAACCAGACCGAACCGGTGATCTATGACAATGTGGATACCATCACCGTCATCATGGGGATGCACGCACTCGGGAAGACGTTCGAGGAAGCAGCCTTCCGGCTGGAAGAGGTCTGCGCACTGCTGGGGGTCGATCAAAAAGATATCGTCACCCCCGCACATCTGGCAGAGCTTATCCAAAAAGCCTACCTCCAGCCGCTCGCGCTCAAATATCCCGGTGTTCCGATCAGGACCCATTGTGTCGGCTATACCCTCTACCAGCGAGCGGTGGCCAGCCTGATCAACGAGGGAAAGGACGTCTCTGTCTTACAGCCGGCATGGTTTGCCGAAAAGCCGGTGCTGTTTCTGTGCGGCGGCGGGCATGTCTCCCTCGCACTGGCAAGGATGGCGCCCATTCTGGACATGGACGTCGTGGTCATGGACGACCGGGAAGAATTCGCCAATACCGACCGGTTTTATATGGCAAGGCAGGTCATCTGTGATGATTTTGAAAACCTCCACCAATATCTGCTGCCCAATGCCTATTACTGCATCGTCACCAGCGGGCACAAGGCGGACAGGATCTGCGCCCGCCAGCTTTTGCCGGCTGACCCGCCCTATCTCGGGATGATCGGCTCCAAAGTCAAGGTTGCAAGGGCAAAAGAAGCATTGAGCGAATTGTGGAACGACCGTATCTTCGCGCCAATCGGGCTGGACATCCGGGCCAATACCCCGGCGGAAATCGCCGTCAGCATCCTCGCCCAGATCATCCAGGTCAAAAATGCTGCCCCTCATTCCAGCGCGTCCAGGGAGCTGCTGGACAGCAAAGAAAGCGGCGTCCTCTGTATCCTGACCGAAAAGAAGGGCTCCAGCCCCCGCGACGTCGGGTCGATGATGCTGGTGACCGAAAACGGCGTCATCGACACCATCGGCGGCGGCATCATGGAAAGAAAGGTCATCGACCGGGCACGTACCATCGACAAAGTGACCAGCGAACGGGTCGTCCTGGAAGACATCGGCATGGCCTGCGCAGGAGCCAACACCATTTTGTATATCCCCATCCGCTGAAACCGGATTTATATTCAATGCCGAACGGAAACAGACTACACTGTGCATGCACAGTGCAATCTGTTTCCGTTTTGTTTTTTCTGAGGATACCATGGAAAACAGTCAAAGCTAACGTCCACTTGCTATTATTATATGAATTTTTTGTAAACTATACGGATTTTCTGTCTGCATTTTTAA
>DVLN01000050.1 GCA_018715465.1 Candidatus Faecivivens stercorigallinarum
CAATTGAATCTAACCTTCTGCCGACTCCGTTTCCTTTTTTCCCAGTCCATATGTTCCGCCAAAAAAAGCCGATCGGATGAAAAAAAATTCCTATTCAGCTTCCTTTTTTTATGGTAAAATATCGTTAAGAATACCGCCGCTCTGCGGCAGAAGGAAGGAACTGTCATGCTCACCCTTGACGCAATCAAACAATCTGCCTATTCGCTTGGGGTCATTCCGGTCATCCGAATTGAAGATGCCGCGCTCGCCCGTCCCCTTGCTGAGGCTCTGACAGCCGGTGGCCTGCCCGCAGCGGAAGTCACCTTCCGCACCGCCGCTGCGGCGGATGCCATTGCAGCGATGCGGGAAGCCTTCCCCGACATGCTGATCTGTGCCGGCACCGTCCTGACAAAACAGCAGGCCGACGACGCCGTCAGAAGCGGCGCAAGCTTTGTTGTCTCTCCCGGCCTCAACCCGGAGGTCGTCACCCACTGTCTCGAACACGACATCCCGATTATCCCCGGATGCGCAACTCCTTCTGATATTGAACGGGCACTCTCACTGGGACTGGACACCGTCAAATTCTTCCCAGCCGAAGCAAATGGCGGCATCGCTGCAATCAAAGCGATTGCAGCCCCCTACGGTCAGGTAAGCTTTATGCCGACCGGCGGGATCAATGCCGTCAATCTGAGCAGCTATCTTGCGTTTAAGAAGGTGCTTTGCTGCGGCGGCAGCTTTATGGTACCTGGTTCGGCACTTGCGGCCGCGGATTTTGCCACCATTACGGCGCTGACCCGTCAGGCGGTTGTCTCGGTCCACCAGCTGAAGCTGACCAGCCTTTCCCGCCCCGGTGATGAGGACACCCTTTCGATGCTGCTGGGGATGGATGGCCGCTATCCGGTCTATACAACGGCAAATCTGCAACGTCTCAAAGGCTATCTGACGCTGACAGGCATCCCGTTTACCCCCGGCGAAGATGCAATTCTTGCGCAGGCGGGCGGTCAGACGGTCATCATCCGGCAGCAGACTGCGGATTAAGGAGGAATCAACATCATGAAAACTGTAGCATTTGGAGAAATCATGCTGCGGCTCTCACCGCCCGGCTACAGCCGATTTGTACAGGCTTCCCAGTTTGACGTCGTCTATGGCGGCGGCGAGGCAAATGTCGCGGTAATGCTGGCCCAGTGCGGGCTGGAATCGGAATTTGTCACCGCATTGCCGGCGCATGAACTGGGACAGTGTGCGGTCAATGCCCTGCGGCGGTACGGGGCCGGTACCGGCCACATTCTCCGTCAGGGACCGCGCCTGGGTATCTATTATATTGAAACCGGCGCTTCCCAGCGGGCGTCAAAGGTCATCTACGACCGTGCCGGTTCGTCGATTGCCGTAGCGCAGGCTTCTGATTTTGACTGGGACATCATCCTGTCCGGCGCCAGCTGGTTCCATTTTTCCGGCATCACCCCCGCAATCAGCCCCGAGATGGCAAAAGCGGTGCAGAACGCCTGTCAGGCAGCTAAACGGCTTGGAGTCAAAGTCAGCTGCGACCTCAACTACCGCAGTAAGATGTGGACGGTCGAACAGGCCCGCGCGGTCATGCAGCCGCTGATGGAATCGGTTGACCTGTTGATCGCCAACGAGGAGCACATCCGCACGATCCTGGAAATCGACACCCATTCGCTGCCGGTCGAGGACACCAACCTGACCCGTGAAGGCTGTCTGCAAGCCGCCGAAATGGTCAACAGCCGGTATCATATCCCGGCCATTGCGCTGACTCAGCGGCGGAGCCTGTCGGCGAGTGACAACCGTTTCAAGGGGATGCTCTGGAAAGAGGGGGAAGCCGCTTTCTCTCCCCAGCACACGATGCACATTGTCGACCGCGTCGGCAGCGGCGATTCTTTCTCGGCCGGAATCCTGAACGGGCTGCAAAAGGGCTGGAGTGTACAGCAGACGGTGGACTTTGCAGCTGCAGCCTGCTGTCTGAAACACAGCGTTCCCGGCGACTTCAATCTCTGTGACGAAGCGGAAATTCTGGCGCTGGCGGGCGGTGACGGCTCGGGAAGCGTCCAGCGGTAAAACATCAACAGATATAGAAAATGCCTGTACGGAAAAGACCGCACAGGCATTTTCATTTACCGGGAAATTACCCGTTTTTATGCTGAATATCGTAGTCGACGTCATAATAAGGACGGTTATCCTGATATTCCGGGTTGGTCGCACTGATGATGTTGTTGACAAAGTCCAGCGCCCGGTCCAGTTCTGCCCGGTTTTCCTCATTATCCTTTGCCGAATTTCCGAGGTAGCGTACGCAGATGAAGTACCGGCGTTCGGAATAGCCTTCTACCTCAACCGAAGCCAGCGACGGCAGATGCCAGGTTTCGCCCAGCGGATGGTCGGTGATATCAATTTTATCACCGCTGACATAGTCGACATCCGGGTAGAGTTCGCCGAAGTCGATAAACATGCTTTCTCCTTCGGTACCGCCCATCACGATATCATAGGTATAGTCATCCAGAATATAGACCAGCTGGGAACCGGCCGACAGTTCGGCAATGAACTTCTGATAATAAGCGTTGGCCATCTCGATATCTTCCATGCTGAAATAGGATTCACTCGCCGAAATATTGATCTCGCCATCGCCGTTATAGTCGGCAGCATACGCTGCGAGGTCGCCGTCCAGCGCATCGGTAAAATAGCTGACGCCGGTATAGGTTGCAATTCCGATCGAGAGATCCGGTTTGGGGGCAAAAAAAACATCCTTGATAAACCAGACTGCCAGAACACCAAACAGAACGGTCATCCAGGTACGCATCTTATAATGGTACCAATAGTTTTTCCATTTCTGCTTGAAGGTCTTGGGACGGAGCTCCTCTTCTTGTTCAAAGGTAAGCCCTTCTCCTTCGGCAAGCTGTCTCCCTTCCTGTGCCGCCTGGCGCATTTTTTTGAGTTCGATCAGTTCCTGCATTTCCTTGCGGCGCTGTTCCTGTTCCGTCAGACGTCTTTTCTTTTTAGCCATCACCGTCATCCTTTCACTGTCGCCGGCAACCGCCGCCGACAGCTGTTGTCCTGAACCTGAAGCAACCTTCCACCCGCAGAGGGGCAGAAGGCTTTTTCTCAGCTGTTTCTGAACATTATACCAGCATCCGATGCAAAAATCAACCGACCAGCGCCATTATTCAGAAAAAATTCCCAATGAGCAAACTAACCATCCAAAATTCGCTCATAGTTTCCGATCTGTCCCGCTGTCTTTTCGGTAGTCGCGCGGAGAGCAGCCGCAAGCATTTTTAAAAACCCGGTTAAACGTCTTGGCATTCTGAAAGCCTGACTGAACGATCACCTCAGTGACCGGCAGGCCGGTCGTCAGCAGCAGCTGACAGGCCTTCCGCAGCCGAAGTTCGGTCAGATACTGGTGAAAATGAATACCAGTATGACTGCGGAAAAAGCGGGAGAAGTAGTTCATGTTAAAACCAATCACATCCGCACATTCCTTGAGCGAGATATCCTGTGTATAGTTATCCACCAAAAATGCCAGTGCCTTTTTAAGAAGGTCATCCCGGCTGTCCCGCCTGGCCATATTCTCCTCACAGGCAGGCAATTCCCGCAAGACCAGCAGAGACAGCTGGTACAGCACACCGCGAACCGCAGTCTGCCAGCCATGTGACCGGACTTCAGTTTCCTCCACCAGCTGTCTTACCAGTGACCGAAATTGCTGTGCAGTCTGCTCTTGCCACTGTCGGGAACAGCGCTGTATCTCCCGCGGCCAGAGCTCCCTGCCCTGTGCCGGACCACCGTCCACCAGCAGCGGCTGCACCATCCGCGGCGCAAACCGCACAGAAACCCAGCATGCCCCAGCTTCGGAAGTCAGGCAGTGAACCTCTCCGCTGCCGATCAGCAGCAGGTCGTCTTCCGCGAGCTGGTATTCCCTGCCCGGCATTGTAACACAAATCGTCCCCTGACCGACCAGCAGCAGTTCCACCGCATCATGCCAATGATAAAGACGGCTGCTTTCCGTCTGGACCTCCGCTTCAAACGGAAAATCCGGGCGGAGCAGCTGTCCTTGAAAAATCGTATCCATATTCCCACTCCTTTTCCGCCGTCCCAAAAGGACGCCGGAATACGGCACCAGCGCCGGCCTTTTCGGCTCTTTTCGCCAGTCCCGCATCATCTGAAGGCGGTGACAGATCCCGCCTGTTCAATCCCAAAATACTTACAGTTCGCCGGCGAGAATTCTCTTTTTCGTCTCTTCCGCGTCGGCAACATACAGCCGGTACCATGTGATAAAAACGAGGATCGACCACAGTTTGCGGTAGTTGTCCGCTTTGCCGCTGCGGTGGTCTTCCAGCATCCTGAGAGCCGCCTGTTTGTCGATATATTCATCCGCCTTGGAATTGAGGATGATATCCCTTGCCCATTCATACAGCTCATTTTTCAGCCATACCCGGACAGGAACCGGATATCCCAGCTTGGGACGCATGAAGGTTTCAGGGTTGACATAATCTTTAAAAGCGTACCGCAGCAGGTATTTGGTGGTACCCTCCCGCAGTTTTTCATCCACCGACAGGTTGGACGCAAACTTCCAGACCTCACGGTCAAGGAACGGCACCCTGACTTCCAGTGAATGCGCCATCGACAACCGGTCGCCCTTAACCAGAATATCGCCTCTGAGCCAGGTCATCAGGTCACAGTACTGCATCCTGATCATCGGGTGTTCCCCTTTGGTCTGGGCGAAGATATCACGGGTCAGTTCGGTATAGCTCTGAGAGGGGTTATAGGTCTTAAGGAACGGCTTTTTCTCCTTCTCATCAAACAGAAAAGCGTTGCCGACATACCGGTCTTCCAGCCGGGTACCGGCACGATGGAAGAATGCCTTGCCCTTGACCCCATCCGGCCAGATCGCCGAGATGCCGCGGCAGGCAGCCTTGAAAATAGCCGGCGCATTCTCAAACCGCCCCGACAGCTGGGAATCTTTATAGAACTTGTATCCACCGAACAGCTCGTCCGAACCTTCGCCCGAAAGAATCGTCTTGACATACCGTGCAGCCTCTCCCGCAATCATATAGATTGCGACGGTTGACGGGTCAGCGACAGGGCTGTCCAGGCTCCAGACCACCCGTTCAAAGGCATCCCGGAACTGTTCACAGTTGCCCTTGAGTTTGATATGTTCGACATTGAGGTGTTTTGCGATCTCGCTCGCGTCGTCGATCTCGGAATAGGAGGCGACGTCAAAGCCGACAGTCAACGCCTTGATACCGGGATTGATACGGCTGGAAATTGCGGTTATGATCGCAGAGTCGATGCCCGACGACAGGAAGGTACCGACCTCGACGTCGGAGATCATATGATACTCGACCGACTCGGTCAGCACCTTGCGCAGCCGCTCTGCCTTGCTCTCAAAGCTCTCGCGGGTCGGAGTCTGGAAACGGTAATCCTCATACTGGACGATCTTTTCAATCCCGTCCTTGTTCAGCAGCATATAATGAGAAGCCTCCAGCACCGAAACCTTACCGCTGATGGTATGCGGCTCGGGGACATACTGGAAGGTAAAATAATGCTGCAGCATCTTCGGGTCAACGGTAAATCCGCCCATCTTTTCATCAAAGATAAACGCCTTCATCTCCGACGCAAAGATGACACCCGACTCGGTCTCACGATAGTACATCGGCTTGATACCAAACGGGTCACGGCCGACAAAACAGTTTTTCTGTTCGCCGTCATAAATCATAATCGCGAACATACCCCGCAGCATTTTAATAAAGTCCGGGCCATGTTTCCGATAGAGCGCGACCAGTACCTCAATTTCCGAGTTGGTATGGAACTCCACACCCTCTTCCAGCAGCGGCTTACGCAGATCGCGATAGTTATAAATCTCTCCATTGAAAACGGCGGTAAACCGTCCGTCAGGAGAGGTATACGGCTGAGAGCCGGTGTCCAGGTCGATGATCGACAACCGTCTGAAAGCGACACAGAAATTATCCCTCACAATAAAATCGCTCTCATCCGGTCCGCGATGGCGGATGGTATGAGACATCGTCGTCAGCAGTTTCTCATCATTCAGCGAAGCATCCCGGTTAAACATTCCGACAAATCCGCACACAAGCAAAAACCCCTTTCCAGTTTCCCCGCCCAAACCGGCACCTTTCCCCCGCGCCGGCGGGCCATCATACAAATATCCTTCCCCGCACTGTAAACAGGGAAGGATATACGTCATCGTACTATATGCAGTTTATTTATTGAAGATCGACAGCAACGAATCAAAATCCAGATCGTCGACATTGTTCGAGCTGGATACGGGTGTTTCCTTTACCGTCTCCTTGCGGACAGGCGTCTCAAAAGGAGAAGTCTTGGAAACAGTCGATTCTTCCGACTTGACAGACTTGGTGCCAGCAGCGGCAGTGCTGCCGGTAGAATTGGGTGCAGGTTTTGCAGCCGCTTCAGATACCGAAACAGAACCCGGTTCACGGTCAAATCCGGTCGCAATTACAGTAACGCGCATCTCATTTTCCAGCGTTTCGTCGTAAACGATACCCCAGAAGATGATCGCCTCTTCGTCGACTGCCTGCTGGATCATCTGGGAGACATGGTCTGCATCCGAGAACAGCATGTCAGGCGACGCGGTGATATTGACGATGACCGCCTTTGCACCCTCGATCGAGGTATCCAGCAGCGGGCTGGAAATTGCCATTGCGGCAGCCTTTTCCGCCATATCCTCGCCGGAAGCAGCACCCATACCCATATGCGCCAGGCCAGCGTTACGGATAACGCTGCACAGGTCTTCAAAGTCAAGGTTGACATAACCGCTGGTGGAAATCAGGTTGGAGATGGAAGAAATACCCTGTTTCAGAACATTGTCCGCCTCTTCAAATGCCTGTTTCATGCTCGCCTTTTTCAGGTCGATAACCTCACGGATACGGTCATTGGGGATAACGACCAGCGAATCAACCTGCTCTTTGAGCATTTCAATGCCCTGAAGGGCATAGTTCATTCTTCTACGGCCCTCATAGCCAAACGGCTTGGTTACAACCGCAATCGTCAGGATATTCATTTCCCGGGCGATCTGTGCGACAACAGGAGCAGCACCGGTACCGGTTCCGCCGCCCATACCTGCGGTGATAAACAGCAGGTCGGTTCCCTGCAGTGCAGCAGCGATCTCCTCACGGTTTTCCTCAGCGGCCTTCATACCCATTTCCGGGTTGCCGCCGGCACCATGCCCCTGCGAGCTCTTAATGCCGATCTGGATGGTCAGATCAGCCTTGGAGATATTCAGAACCTGTTTATCGGTGTTCACGGCGATAAATTCGACGCCTTCGACCCCATCCTCGACCATGCGGTTAACCGCATTGCCGCCGGCGCCGCCAACACCGACTACCTTAATGTTTGTAGTTCTCTCGTCTTCGGTTTCCAGAGTAAATTTCACGTTCATTTCCTCCTATGGAAAGAGCGGAGCAAAAGCCCACTTTTTCTCAGTCCGCTCCCTAATTTGACTTCCGGCTTTTATGGGCCATACGCTTTTATTTCCCAGAAAAGCGACTCACCGCACAGTTTGCGGCGCAGGGCCGGTGCATGACAGCCAGAGCGACCGTTTCCCTGTTCACTGTTCCAGGCATACCTGTCCGCTCTGAACCCATGTTATAGCTATTATGGTAACAGATTTATCAGAAAAGTGCAAGGGAAAAAATGCAAAATTCATCTTCGACGGCAAATTTTTTCTTGAATTGCTAACAAATCACCTTTAATTTCCCCGAAAACAGATGAATTTACCATCACCCTGAAATTCCAGGCACACTTGGTGCCGGTACGCTCGGTGCATCCGTCCCGACACCTGAACCAGTGCTTCCCGAGCCGGACAGCCCGCTGCCTGCCACACCGACCTGCGGCTGGGAACTCTGCTGAGAGGATTCACTGGAAGTCTGGGACTGAGATGCACTGTCCGAAGACGTCTGTGAAGCCGTATCCGAACTTGCAGCCGAAGAAGCAGTGTCTCCCTGCTGGCCCGGCATCAGAGGCAACATTACACCATCAGAAGTTGCGTAGGATTCCCCGGAGGTCTCAGAAGAGTCTTGTCCGTCCGAACTTTCCGTACCAGAAGATGTTTCGTCTGAACCGTCCTCTGTACCAGCAGTTTCTTGGCCGTCCGCTGTCTCCCCATCCGCCGTAGTTTCCTCCTCTGTGGTCTGATAGAGACTTTCTTCCAGCGTTTCCGAATAGGGATCCTGCCAGTTCCAGCCGGGCTGCGCTGCTCCGTCCGGCACCGTACAAGCTGCCTGGTTATTAAAGTATATCCGGTCGGGGTTGATCATATTAATCACACCGGTTTCGTCGACACCGACCGCGCCTGAATCATACAGAATTGCTTTCAGGGTGGCAGTTTTGACATCCATATCGGTCAGCGTCCCGAAGATAATCTCAATCCGGTTCTGATAATAAATCCGCAGCTGCATTGGGTCAGACAGCTCCATCGCTGAAATATCCTGAATCGAATAGTTGTACAGTTCGTCCCGGATGGTCCGCCAGATCGAAAACGACTCCTGCTGTTCCGCTTCCATCTGAGACATATACTGTCCGACTTCCAGCCCGGTCGGGTCCGGCCCCACAACGACCTGTCCATCGACCGCAGCGGTTTCAGTCACCCCGATCAGCCGTCCGCTCTCAGTAAACTGATAAAACATTCCTTCGAAGCTGACCTGCAGTACCGGTTCACCGTCCGTCACGACGATGTCCAGCTGATCAGGGAAATGTCGCTTGATCTCGACCGACTCAGCGGATGTCAGCGTCTCCAGCGCCTGACTTTCCAGCCTGCCGACATTGAGCCGCAGCAGGTTGTCCCCTTTGCGCGCATTGACCGCTGCGAGGATCTGTTCGGATGAGTAGACGCTGCTGCCGCTCGGGTTGAGCTTTGCAATGTTAAAAAAAACAGTCAGGGACAGGGTGATACAGACAATCGTCATAATCGTCCCCAGCAGGATATAATAAATAATATAATTCCGATGGCGCCGCCTTCTGCGGACATTCTGAACCTGTCCGATCTGCTGTTCGCGGTGAAGCTGCTGACGGCGTTCATATTGCCGGGCACGCTGCTGGGCGTTTTTGACATCCGCAAAGGAATGTCCCGAGATATTCTCCTGCTGCCTGCCGGTACTGGCGTCCTCCATTTTTTTATCCATATCCTGTTTTATGCCCCTCTCCCAGGCTGTTTTTATGAGTTTTCCTGCCTGTCAAAAAACCCGGGTCTGTTGCAAAATATCCGTTTTGCAACAGACCTGTCGTTTTATCTAATTCTCTCGATATCGGCGCCAAGCAGTCCCAGCGTCTTTTCCAACCGCTCGTATCCCCGGTCGATGTGGGAAAGCCCGTAGATTCTGCTTTCCCCCTCCGCCGCGAGCGCCGCTGTCACCAACGCCGCTCCGCCCCGCAGATCACGGGCGTACAGTGTCGCGCCATGCAGCGGACTTCCGCCGCGGATGACCGCTTCCCGTCCGCAGATGTCGATATCAGCGCCCATCCGTATCAATTCGGGCAGATGCTTGAACCGGCTTTCAAACACCGTCTCACGCACCCGTGTTTCTCCGGCGGCAACGCATCCCATCGCAGTCAAAACCGGCTGGGCGTCGGTCGGAAACCCCGGAAAAGGTGCGGTCTCGACCAGCCCCGCGCCATTGAGCCGCGCGGGAGACACCAGCCGAACGCTGGAACGGAAGATTTCCAGCCTACATCCCATCCGCCGCATCACTGCCATCAGACTGCCGATTGCCTCGGGCGCGCAGTCATCCAGCTCCAGCTTTCCGCCGGTCACCGCCGCGCATCCGAGCAGCGTCGCTGCCTCAATACGGTCAGGCATGATCGTATATTCTGTCCCATGCAGGGATTTTACCCCTTCGATGTAAATGACCGGGCTGCCCTCGCCAACGATTTTTGCACCGCACCGGCGCAAAAATGAGCAGAGATCGACAATCTCCGGTTCTCTTGCAGCCCCGCGCAGCACTGTTTTTCCGTCGGCACAGACCGCCGCCAGCAAAATATTTTCCGTCGCCCCGACACTCGGAAACGGCAGGGTAATTTCAGCCCCCCGCAGGCCATGATGGGTCGCGTAGAGCTTTTCACCCCGCTCACGTATCTCCATTCCCAGCGCCCGAAGCCCCATCAGATGCAGGTCAACCGGCCTTGCCCCCAGTTCGCATCCGCCCGGCAGACAGAGGCTTGCTTCCCCTGCCCTGGCCGCGACCGACCCCAGAAAGATGACCGACGAACGCATCTCCCGGACCAGCCGGTCAGGAATTCTCGTCTCACACAACCCGGAAGCGTCGACTACAGCCTCCGAACCGGACAGAGCAGATGTACACCCCAGGCTGTCCAGAATCCGCAGCGACACTCCGGTATCCGACAGCCGCGGGACCCGTTTCAGGTGGACCGGGCTATCACAGAGTACGCAGGCTGCCAGTATCGGCAAAACGCTGTTTTTTGCGCCATGGACCCGGACCCTGCCGGAAATCTTCCGCATACCGCCTACCTTAAAGCAGGGTGAAGTGTCTGATTCCGCCTCAATTTTCTGCCGTTGTTTACATCCCACCGCGCGGCAGATATCGCACAGCCCGTTGCCGCAGGGTTCCCGCTCTGCCGAAACAGCAGCCGGCTGTTCATGATTTTCCGGCTTGTAGCTGGACGCCTGCAGCCCGAAGGGACCCGGACCAAAACGATAAAATGGTACCCGTCCATCCTCTGTCAGAGAAAGGATGTCTTTTCCGATAGATTCAATTTTTTGCTGCACATTATGCTGCACCGCAGTCAACTCCTCTCACAGTCGCCATCCTTTTCATTATATGCAGGACTGTGAGAGAATGTGCCTTGACTCAGCCGGTGATTCCCTTTTCGGCGAGGGTTGCCTGAATCGACGCACCGATGCGGGAACAGGTATCGGTCACCGCGAGCCTGCGGGCGTTTTCCGAAAAACTGCGCACCCGCTGTGGGCTGGCAACAAACTTTTCGACCTCGCCGATCAGCCAGTCGCGTTTATAATCCTTTTCCTCAATGACCAGCGCGGCACCGGCATTCTGCAGCACCATACCATTGTGATACTGGTGATTTTCAGCGGCATACGGATACGGCACCAGTATCGACGGCGCACCAACCGTCTCCAGCTCACTGATGGTGATTGCCCCGGCGCGGGAGATGACCAGATCGGCGGCGGCAAGATAGAGATGCATCTGGTCGATAAACTCCATTGCATGGATACGGGGATATTTTGATAAATCAAGTCCCCGTTCCTTGAGCATCTTGGGGAAACGTTCCCGGCCATTTTTGCCAAAGCCGTGGATGTGATTGATTTCACCCTTTTCGGCATGCCACGCCATCAGGTCGGCAGCCATCCGGTTGATCGCGGTCGCGCCAAGACTGCCGCCAACAGATACAATGGTAAAATGATCATCCAGTCCGAGCTTTGCCCGGGCCTGCTGCTTGTCGATGCCGATAAAACTGTGCCGGACAGGATTGCCGACCACCTCGAACCGTTTTGCATCCGGGATGCGCGCCCTTGCCTCCTCAAATGCAAGGAAGACCGTCTCAGCGCGGGGGGCAAGCATTTTGGTCGTCATACCGGGATAGGCGTTCTGCTCATGCAGAAAGACCGGTATCCCCATCTGTTCCGCCTTGCGGATGATCGGGCCGGAAACATAGCCGCCGGTACCGATTGCAAAATCCGGCTGAAACTCCTTGATAATCTGTTCAGCGCGATGCCCCGACCCCGCCAGCCAGACGGCAGCCTTGATATTGTGCGCGATATCCCACGGCAAAAAACTGCGGTAAAATCCGGCGACATGGATGTGGGCGACCGGATACCCCTGTTTGGGGATCATCGTGTCCTCCATATTGCCCGGAACCGCCGCAAACAAAAACTCCGCGCCAGGATAGATTTTCGCCAGTTCGCCTGCGATGGCGACCGCCGGGTTGATATGCCCGCCGGTGCCGCCGCCCGCCAGAAGTATTCTCATCGCTAACATCCTTTCACCAGAAGCCGTTACAGCTCTCTGGAACTGATAATCTTGATTTCAGGCTTCTCTTTATCGCCGTCGCCCGCCGCCGGGTCCTTTTTGCGGGAGATCGCAGGCCGGCAGGAACGCGAGATATTCAGCACAACTCCGATCTGCGCCAGCTGCATCAGTGTCGCACTTCCGCCAGCCGAGAAGAAGGGCAGCGGGATACCGGTCGTCGGCATTGCGTTGGAGACAACCGCGATATTGAGCAGTGCCTGGATGCCGAACTGGAAGACAACGCCGATAACGACCATCGAACTGAATTTATCCGGTGCCCGCATCGCAATGGAAAAACCGCTGGCGACAAACAGGATAAACAGCAGAATGATCGCCAGCGCACCCACCAGCCCCAGTTCTTCGCAGACAATCGCAAAGATAAAGTCGTTCTGCGGCTCCGAAACCCACAAAAACTTCTGAGTTGAATTGCCCAGCCCGACTCCGAACAGGCCGCCGCTGCCGATTGCATAGATCGACTGAACGACCTGCCAGGTACTGTTGGAGACATCGCTGAACGGGTCCAGCCAGGTGTCGATACGGGTACTGATATAGCTGAACCCCATCAATTGCAGGATCACCAGACCGATCAGGCCGACCGGAATCAGCCCCGCCAGATAATAGATCTTGGAACCGGCGACAAACATCATCACGCCACAAATCAGGATCATCAGCATAATACAGGACATATGCCGCTGCAGCCCGATGACCAGCATAACCGGAAGCAGATAAAGAAAAAACGGCACTATACCCTTTTTAACAGTACCCATCTGCCGGTAGTTCATCGAAATCAGTGCCGCAAAAACAACGATCAGACCAAATTTCATCAGCTCAGACGGCTGAAAAGTCCCCAGCGGCCCCAACTGAATCCACCGTCTGGCACCACGTCTGCCGGAATCTTCGAAAAACAGTGCTGCTATACACAACACAAGACTAACTAAATAGACCAGCTTGAACAGCCGCAGGTACAGTTGGTAGGGAATATAGGACAGCAGATACATCGCAACCAGTCCCATTCCGACAAACAGACACTGTTTTCTGACCAGCGTCAGGCCGGAATTTGTTTCGTTCAAGGAGGTTGCATAACTAGCAGAAAAGACCATAATTAGTCCTATCGTGACCAACGTAACGACCAGAAAGAAAAAGGAAATATCAATCCTTCCCAGTTTATTTTTCTTCACACGCGCCGGTTTATTGGCGATCTGAGAACGCATGGATCTACTGCTGCGGGCAGTCCGTCCCGTCGTCCGCCCGGCAGCGGATGCACGAGCAGAAGCCTGTCGAACAGCCGTATTTTTACGGGCCGCGGAATTCCGGCGGGCCCTGGTATTGCGGCCGGACATTGCGTCATGGCCGGTTCTGGTTGGGGTCATCCAGTCACTCCTTTACATCTAGCATATTTTGCTAGCATATTTTGCTTGCATATTTGCTTGCATACTTGTATCCGGCAGCTGGCCGCCCCGGGACAGCGCCTGCATTACAGATAAAAATATCCACCCATGACCGCCGCGATTGAGCCAGCCAGCGACAAAAGGGCATAGATACCCGTCACCATTTTTCTGCTCAGACCGCGCCCGATCAGCCAGTCACCCAGGCTCGGACTGCTGGTCTGGCGTCCGGCCGCCTGTAAGGCAACATTTATGATAGCATAGATTCCTTCAAAAAGAAAGGGGATCATCGCCGGAAGAATAAAAAGCGGTGCACCGCCTGCAATCGCGGCCATCACCGGCAGCACGCTTCCAGCCATCGCCCCGCCGCTTCCTTCCCGCATCCGTTCGGGAGGAAATACCGACAGCATCATTCCCAGCAGTGCCCCTGCTCCGGCAAATGCCAGCGAACAGGCCCCCATCCGGGAAAATACCGCAAACACTCCACCGCACCCAAGCGCACAGACAAGCGAAACACTTGCGCTCTGGCCGCTGACTGCCCGCATCCGATCGCCGCCCAGAGCCGCGCCAATCAGCATCACCAGCATAATTATCGTCCAGCCCTGCCCTGCATCCAGCTGACCACCCGCAAACGGGAGCAGCAGGATGCTGGATCGGTCACCCGACAGCCGCACCCCGACCAGGAACGCGAAACTGATGACAAACACCATCACCAGCCGCAGCAGCGGCGGCATCGTTCCCAGCCGTTTTGCCCTTCTCCAGTCATCCATCAGCCCGACCGTACCAATCAGTGCGGTACAGACTACCACCGCCAGCATCTTTCCGGCCTCCGCCCGGATGGAAAAAGCCTCATCCGTCTCCAGCAGCAAAACTGCCGTCAAAACCAGTATTCCGACAGGAATCATCGCAAGCAGAAAAAGCAGCCCGCCAAACTCCGGTACTGCCCGGATTCCCGGGCTAAATCCTTCTCCATGTTTTTCAAATTCTGTCCGCGACAGCCCTTTTTTGTCCAGCCATCCGGCCAGCGGTTTGCCCGCGACAGCCGTGATAATAAATGCGGCCACCGCCGCCGCCATTGCAGTCAAGCCAACCCTTCCTTTCAGCCTCAGCCGTTTGTCTCCGCCCGGCGGAGATCCCGGTCATGATAGACATACCGGATAACTGTTTCCAGCCTCGATTTTCTGCCGCCCTTGAACAGCAGCACATCCCCGTTGCGCCGGTCGGTGCGCAGATACTGCGCAATCTCCTCCGGCGACTGGAAAACCTGTACCCGGGTACGGGAATAAGGAGCGGCCCCTTCGGCCACCTCAGCGGCATGCTCTCCGCAGACCAGAATAATATCTGCGCCTGCCTGGGCGATCCTGCGCCCGGCTGCCCGATGGGCGGAAGCGGCGGTATTGCCGAGGTCTTCCATCTCGCCCAGAACCGCGATCTTGCGTTTCCCGTCAAATTTAGCGAAATAATCCGCCGCTTCCCGCACCGATTCCGGTGTCGAAGTCCAGCTGTCGTCGATGATTGTGACCCCCATCGAGGTCGTCATCAGACTAAGCCGCCCGGGCAGCGGGCGAAACCGTTCCAGCACCCGCTGGATGGTCGTCTCGGGTACCCCCATCAGCACTGCCGCTGCAAAGGCTGCCAACGCATTATAACAGTTTCCAATTCCTGGCATCTGCAGCCGGATACGGGTCGTTTTGCCGTAACAGCTGACATCCATCACGGTTGCATCCCGTTCGCTGCTGATGATTTTTCCATTGACATCGCATGGGGTCTCAATTCCATAGTACAGCACATCCCCTGAGACGTCCCCTGCCAGATTATACAGCATTGGATCGTCGGCGCAGAGAATCACCGGATCATTGCTGCTCATCGCACGGGTCAGCGACATCCGTTCTTTCAAAATCGTCTCCTTGTTGCCGAACGACCCGAGGTGCGCGCTGCCGATACCGGTTATGATTGCCGCTGACGGGCGGCAGATCTTTCCCAGCCGTTCAAAGCTGCCGGGCGTCGTGAATCCCATCTCGACCACTGCGCAGCGGTCATCGGCATCCAGTCCCAGCAGCGTCTCCGGCACGCCGAGATCGCCGGTCAGTTCCCAGCGGGTGCGGCTGGTTTTCTGTTCTTCCGACAGGATGCGGTAGAGCATCTCGCGAACAGTTGTTTTGCCGTCCGCACCGGCGATTGTGATAATACGGGTATGGAACTGACGGCGGTACCACGACGCGATCCTGCAAAGGGTATCGTAAGGCGCTCCGTCCGAAACAGCGCAGGGAACGCCCAGTCCGTCGCATGGACGGTCGGAAATCACCGCAGTCGCTCCCTTCGCAACTGCTTCAGCAGCTGAATCTGGCATCAGCTCCAGATAGAGACAGCCAGGGCGCACCTCACCAAGGTCAGACGCAATCCAGCTGACCTCCATCTCTTTTTCCGGTTTTACGATCCAGCGGGCATCCGCTGCCTTTACAATCCAGTCAAGATTCATTCTTTGCATATCCTTGCCCCTTTTCAGCAGTATCGCCGCATTTTCCGTCAATCATGCGGTCTTATCGCGCTTCTGTTTCTGCCAGCGCTTCTGCCACAACCTCCCGTTCGTCAAAGTGGAATTTTTCATGTCCGATAATCTGATAGTCTTCATGCCCCTTACCGGCGAGGACGATGGTGTCTCCCGGCTGGGCGTTGGCGACCGCATAATAAATTGCTTCCCTCCGGTTGACAATCGTCACATGAGGGGTATCGAACCCTTCCAGCCCCGGCAGGATCTCATCAATAATCGCCTGTGGGTCCTCAGTACGGGGATTATCCGATGTCACGATTACAAAATCCGCGTATTTTGCAGCAGCGGCCGCCATCAGTGGACGCTTGGTGCGGTCACGGTCACCGCCGCATCCGAACAGGCAGACCAGCCGTCCCCTGACCGTCTCTTTCAGCGATGAGAGAACATTTTCCAGCGGGTCAGGTGCATGGGCATAGTCGGTGATAACGGTAAAATCCCGTCCGGTCGGAATGATCTCGATTCTTCCCTTGACCCCGGTCACCTGACCAAGCGAACGGACGATCTGTTCGATCCCAAGCCCCAGCTGGAGGCAGGCGCCCGCCGCTGCCAGCGCGTTGCGGACCGAAAACAGCCCCGGCATCGCAAATTTGATCGGATAATCTTTTCCTTTATATACCAGTATAAACTGTACGCTTTCCGGGTGGCAGACGATATCTTTTGCCCAAAGATCCGCCTCTCTTTCCGCCGAAAAGGTCAGCACCGGGATTTCCCGGCCTGCAATCCCAGGCAGCTGTTCCAGCAATGTCCGCCCATGCGGGTCATCAATACCGATGACCGCACTGTCACAGCGTGCAAACAGCTTTTTCTTGGCGGCAAAATAGCTTTCCATATCCCCGTGATAATCCAGATGTTCATGGGAAAGATTGGTAAACACAGCAGTCTGATACCAGCTGTCGCCAATCCGCTGCTGTTCCAGCGCATGGGAGGAAACCTCCATCACACAGTATCCGCACCCGGCATCCCGCATCTGTGCGTAGAGGGATTCCAGTTCCATCGCCTCAGGGGTGGTATTTTCCGCGTGAATGACCTTTTCGCCAATCTCATTCTGAATCGTACCGATCAGGCCGACCATATTGCCGGCATCGGTCAGAATCCTTTTCATCAGATTGGTGACAGTCGTTTTTCCTTTGGTCCCGGTGACACCCGCCAGCCTAAATGCGCGGGCAGGGTGCCCAAAAAAGGCGGATGCCGCCCGACCGTAAAAATCATGGGTATCGCTGACGGTAATCTCCCGTTCCAGCCCCAGTTTACGCTCGGTAACAATGCAGGCTGCGCCTTTTTCCAGTGCGGCGGCCGCAAAGGTATGCCCGTCGACGTTGCCGCCTCGGATACAGACAAAGATACTACCCTTCACCGCCTGTCTCGAATCGCAGGTGATCGCGGTAATTTCACAGTCAAATCCGGGCTTTTCCCCGAGTGACAGGCCATCCGAGCAATCTATTCCGTTCAAAATTTCTGAAAGCAGCATCCTGTTTCTTCCTTTCTAAGCCATCTTTTGCAAAGCCGCGCCGGACATCGGCAGCCGGTCTTCGGCTTCCGATCAGGCACCGTCCTCGCCCGAAACAACACATTCAATTTCAACGATGGTTCCGCGTTCAAGCAAATCCCCCGCCTCATATTCCTGTGAAACGACCCTTGCCTTAGAGTTGTTGGCAGCGCCGCCGGTCACCTGAACATTGAGGCCATAATTGCCCAATGTCTGACTCGCCTGAGTCGGAGACAGCCCAATGACGTTGGGCATCGTCACCATCGAGATTTCCGTACTTTCGGTGTACAATACGATGGTAGACTCATTTGGTACACGGCTGCTCTCATCCGGGAATACGTCGATGACCGAATCACCATTCCCGATCACGTAAGCATCCAGCCCCTGAGCCGACAGTTTGGATTTTGCAGTTGCGACATCCAATCCGACCAGAGTGGACGGAACCGAAACATCCTGATCCTCCAGCTCCTCATCGGTAAAGGTGGTGGTCACGCCGAGATACGGCAGAATATCCTGCATGATGCTGGAGGCGAGCGGACCGACGACTGTGTTCGCGTAAGAGGTATCACCCTGAGTCGGACTGTCAATCAAAACGATTGCCGCGACCTGCGGGTCATCCGCCGGCGCAAAGACAAAATAGGAGAAGACGTACATCTCCTCTTCGCCTTCTTCCAGCTTATTGGAGAGGATCTGTGCAGTACCCGACTTGCCGCCGATGCTGTAGCCTTTAACATAGGCATTAGTACCACCGTTCGCCGAAACAACCTGTTCCAGAGCGTCCCGCATGATTGCGGAGTTTTCTTCTGAAATCACCTGACGTTTGACTGTCGTGCCAAATTCCTGAACGGTATTGCCGTCAGCGTCGATAATTCGGTCGACAATGCGGGGAACCAGCAGGTTGCCGCCGTTGATCGCCGCAACAGCCGCCGTCAGCATCTGCAAGGGGGTCATCGTGTTGGACTGACCAAACGAACAGGACGCCAGTGAGATGTTGTTCATCGTATCGTCGTAATAAACGCCGATTCTCTCCGCCGGCAGGTCGATGCCGGTCTTTTCGGTCAAACCGAACGCCTGATAGTATTCAAAGAAGCGTTCCTGTCCAAGGTCCAGGCCGATCTGCATGAAAGCCGGGTTACAGGAGTTGACCAGCGCCTGGGTAAAGGTCTCGGCACCATGACCGGTACGGTTGTGGCAATGGATAGACAGGGTGGAACTGCCGTCCTGGAAGTTGACGACACCGTTGCAGTAGTAGGTAGAAGCGAGACTCGCAGTCCCCTCCTCCAGTGCAGCGGATGCGGTAACAACCTTGAAAACGGAACCGGGCTCATAGGTATCGGTGATTGCCTTATTCTGCCACTGAGCCTCGCGGGCCTCCTGTCTGGCCTCGGTCTTCTCCTCTTCGGTTTCCAGTTCTTCAATCTGATCGAGCGTGTACTGATAGGTCAGCGTATACGGATCGTTGCAGTCATAATGCGGATAGTCAGCCATGCCGAGGATTGCGCCGGTATTGGTATCCATGACCATGATCAGCGCGCCGCCCTCCGGCTGGTACTGATCAACCGCACTTTGCAGCTCCTTTTCGATATACTGTTGGATAACGGTATCAATCGTCGTAACAATCGAATAGCCGTCCACCGCATCAAAGGTTTTCTCATAAGTAGTCGGCAGATTGTCGCCGAGTGCGTCCTTAGCGGTGATGACCCGGCCGTCAACCCCCGACAGCACACTATTGTACTGTGCTTCCAGTCCGTATACACCGGTATTTTCGCTGTTGCAAAAACCGATTACGCTGGATGCCAGGGTGGAATAGGGGTAATACCGCTTGGTGGAAACCTCAGTCGAAACGCCGACATAATCGTATTCCGCCAGCATTTCCTGCAAGGCAGTGACCGTGTTTTTATCCACACGGTCGGCAACCTTGCGGTAGTTTTTAGTGGTATAGGACATCTGTTCGAGGATATAGTCGACATCCTTGCCCAGAACTTCCGCCAGACGGGTCGCGAACCGTTCCAGGTCTCCCTCTTTGTCGATCAGATTGCCTTCCTCATCCTTTTTGGGGATATTCTCATCAATCGTATTCGGGTCGATGATGATATTCCAGGCGGTCGCACTCTGAGCCAGCACGTTCATATTGGTATCATAGATGGTGCCGCGGTTGGCGGTGATGGTCATATCCGACAGCTGCTGGCGGGCAGCACGTCCTTCCATCTCCTCCCCACGGACAATCGACCAGTTGAACAGGTTGGCGACCACCCACACCAGAACAATCGTCATGACCGGGCAGACCACAAAAACCAGCCGCTGCATCGACGTAAATTTATCCAGTCTTTTGAAAAAGCGAAACATAAAACCCTCCCATAGTATAACGGGTGCACAGGCAGCTGCATCTGACTGCATGCAGTTTCAGCGGTTACAGGCAGTTTTCGTACTGGTTTACCGTCCGGCAAAAAATAGACACAGTGCAAAACATCTGTAAACATTTACGAAAAATGCCTATATATGAACAGAAGGTCAAGATAAACCATCTCAACCTCCTATTATTTCCTATTCAGTTATAACCGCGAATATGTATCAGATGTCAATGCCCAATCCTTCCAGAAACTCTACCAGAATATCCACCAGTGTCTTACTCTTTTCCGGTGTCTGGATCACATTTTCCTGCTCAACCTTCAGGTAGGTGACCTGCGAGTTGTCAGGTTTGACCATTCCCAGCTCTTCGGTCGCGATTTCCTCGACCTGAGCCAGCGACATCTGGCCGTCCAGCTCCGCCTCCATTCTGACCTTTTCACTGGTCAGTTCGGACAGGTAATCGGTTGCCTCATTGATACCGACATTCAGCTGAGCGATCTGCACCCGTCCGTACAGAGCGGCAAATACGATCGCGAGAATGACCAGCGCCGACGACAGAATCCGTGCCGGATGGACGACTCGTTCCCGTTTGGGCAGCCGTTCAATCGCCGGCGCATGTGAAGGTCCTGAAAACTGTTCAAAATTATAGTCTCTTTTTGATGCGAGATTGCTTTGCATGGAAGCATTACTCCTTTGAGGAATTAGTCATTGCGGGCATGGATCTTCTCCAATATCCGCAGCTTGGCACTGGCTGAACGGTGGTTTTCGGCCAGCTCACTGCTACTGGGCAGGATCGGCTTTTTATTGACCAGCACGGCCGCCGGCGTCCGTCCGCAGACGCATACCGGAAATTCCGGCGGGCAGATACAGCCCGTCGCCAGCTGGGCAAACTTCTGCTTGACCATCCGGTCTTCCAGCGAATGGAAGGTGATGATCACCAGCCTGCCGCCCTCCGAGAGGCAGTCAAATGCGGCGTCAATTCCCTGGGACAGCACGTCCAGTTCGGAATTGACCGCTATTCTCAGTGCCTGAAAAGTGCGCTTGCAGGGATTCTTGTCCCTTTTAGCAGCCGCCGGCATCGACGCCTTGACGATCTCGACCAGCTGCAATGTTGTTTCGACCGGAGCCTTTTCCCTGGCCCGGACGATATTACGGGCGATCGAACGGGCATATCGTTCTTCCCCGTATTCCCATAAAATTCTTGCGATTTCCCATTCCGGCAGGCTGGCAAGCAAATCAGCCGCCGTTGTCCCTGTCTGAGACATCCGCATGTCCAGCAGTGCATCCTCCCGATAGGAGAAGCCGCGGGACGGGTTGTCCAGCTGCCAGGACGATACTCCCAGATCCAAAAGGACCCCATCAACCGGAAGCGCCTGACGCGCCTCCAGCACCTCTTTCATCCGGCAGAAGTTGGTCTGAATGACCTCCGCCTGCGGAAATCCTGCCAGCCGCTCGGCTGCGACCTTCACCGCATCCGGGTCCTGGTCAAGTGCATAGAGCCTGCCGCCGGTCAGCCGTGCGGCAATCTCCCTGCTGTGGCCGGCGCCGCCCGCGGTCCCGTCGACATATCTGCCGTCCGGGCGGATGCGGAGACCTTCCAGGCATTCCCGGAGCAGCACGCTGTAATGTGTAAACTCCATCAATACCCCTCCACAGTCAGTTTGAAATGGAATCGGCTGCAACAGGGTACACCAATCCCATTGATATCATTATTATACCGTCTTTTCAAAGATTTTGCAACAGTTTTTTAAAAACGGGTGATTCTTTTTCCATGAAAAAAAAGAATAATTCAACTAAATTCATCCGAAAACTCCTCTTCCGGCAACACATTTACTGCGGCGCAGGCCTCTTCAAACGCCGACAGAAATGCATTTATATCTTCCGGCGAGAGGTTAGGTACCCGGATGCAGGTGTGTTTTTCCGACCGCAGCCAGACAATCAGGTCGGCGCACCGGCTTTTTCTCTGAAAGATACTGCGGGTCACGGTGATCTTAGCGACTTTATCGGCACGACAGACGACGGTAAACAGCCGGTAACCTCTGGCTGCGCGAAAGGTAAAGGTATTCTGCCGCTGTCCGACACCGTTGTGAAAAAAGGACCATAGCCTGACCGCCAGATGCCATCCGGCGGGCAGCACCATCATTCCCCCGACAAACACCACCAGTTCCCGGATACTCGGCAGCCACCGCCATGCCGCCCGCCATCCCAACAGCAAAAGCCCACACAGCAAAATATCCGGCCAGACTGTCCGCCACAGTGTCCGCAGCGGCGGGCGCCAGCGGTTGGGAGCGGGGCGCAGTTCGGGAAGAATCAGCGACAGGCTCCTGCGCAGATCATCCCGACCGACCGCAGGAAGGAGAACCGACTGTTCATTCTTTTCCTTGCCGTACCCTGTGCAGCTGACCATTCCGGCATAATATCCGAAAATCTTTGTCAGAATACTCTGCCGCAGCTGCAAAAAATTGACCCTGCCCGCGGAAAGCAGATACTCTCTGACCGTCACAATCCCGCAGCGGATATACAACTCCCCGCCCCGTCTCACCGCCTGAAACCCAAGGTGACGGATCAGATTGAGGACAAAGTCGATCAGCCATCCTCCCAGCAGAACCCCCGCGATCACCGCCGCGACCGGCGGCAGCCAGAATGCCACCAATTGCATCAGCTGGGTCAATGAGGTAATCAGCCGGTCCTCGGCTTCCTGTCCCAGCAGCTTGCCGCTCTGGGAGATCAGTGTTGCTGCGAAGACCGCGCCGCCGATTGAGTCAGAGGTAATCAGCGACAGAATTCCAACATACCATCCTCTAGGCTCATATCTTCTGACCATGACCGGACCACCGTCCAGCTGGCTGGAAAAGCGGCTGCACAGTTTTTCTGCATCCTCCCGGCGCAGCAACATACGAACATCCGGGGTATGTTTATTGCCGGCGTCGGTTTCAATCCGCACCCGCACCGCCCGCAGCGGCTTGAAATACCAGGTATGCTCGACCGATACCGATGAAATGTTGCACAACAGGATCTGTCTTTTTTTAGGCAGCAGCAGCCCTGAGCAGCTTTCCACCCGATCTTCTCCGACTGCCAATCCGGTAAACATCCACCGTACGACTCCTGCCGCCACAATTGCCAACAGCACCAACACGTCCAGCCAGACGCCCCGCAGCCAGCTGTACGGGTCGCCGGTAAACAGCATAAGCGAACGGACCAGCGGAAGCAGCAGCAGCGCAATATACCGCTTAAAGCCGTCGATGATTGCAATTGGGTGCTGACGGGAATACTCTTTCCGTTCAGACAACATTCCCGGCATCATCCATCCCTTCTGTTTTTTCTGCATTTTCCGTATTCTCAGACGGGAGCAGCAATGCAAGCAGCTTTTCCGCGTCCTTTTTATCCAGCAGCGGCAGCAGCATACTTCCTCCCATCGCCGAAACCAGCAAGCTGGCAATCTCCGGCTTCGGAAAGGGGCATTTTACCACAGTCACAGCCATAATGGAAGAAAGACGGATCCGGCGATTGATCTGATACAGAATACCGCTCCGGTATTCAATATATTGATTAGTCAGCGTAAAATGGCAGCTCCGCCAGAAAAAACCGGCATATACGGCTCCTGCCGCTGCCGCCAGAGAACTTCCCGCCAGCAGCCAGCCGCGCAACACCGTAAACGGTTGGGTAAAAAAGAGTGTCAGCGCCACCGCTCCACACCATACCAGCACCACCGCCAACGAAACCATCAGCTGCAACCAACGGGAAACTCCGCCCTCCATCCACGACACCTCCTGTAATAGATATATCTTTATCTAGATATATTTTTATATTATACCAGAATGACTATTCCCCCGCAACCCATCTCCGTATACTTTATAAAACCACCACTATAAATTTACCAACGCTTCATTTGCTTTTAACAGTAAATGTGCTATACTGGGAATGTATGTAAAATCAGCCGGGACTCTGATTTTCGGCGGTTTTAAGGAGGTTTACCGTGAAGCATCAATCAACCGACCCGCGCCCTGCCGGATCAGCAGGCTATGCCTTTCAGGCTGCCGGTATCCGACAGGAATCTGCTGTGCGGCAGTATATCCGCGTCTTCCTGCTGGCGTTGGCGCTGGGGTTTATCATTTACCTGCCCTTTTTGATTATGGACAGTGGTATGTTCGTCTATTACGGCGATTATAATGTCCAGCAGATTCCATTTTATCAGATGTGCCATGACATGATCCGTTCGGGAGAGACCGGATGGAACTGGTACACCGATCTCGGGTCCAATTTTATCGGCTCATACGCTTTTTATCTGATGGGCAGTCCCTTTTTCTGGCTGACAATTCCGTTCCCGAGCGAGGCGGTACCCTATCTGCTGGCACCGCTGATGATGCTCAAGCTGGCGACGGCGGCGGTCACCTCATTCGGCTATCTCAAACGGTTTGTCAAAAACCCGGGATATGCGATGCTGGGCGGACTGATGTACGCCTTTTCCGGCTACAGCATTTACAACATCTTCTTTAACCATTTTCATGAGGTAATCGCCTTTTTCCCGCTGCTGCTGATCGCGATGGAAGAATTCTTCATTGAAGAACGGCGCGGAACCTTTGCGCTGGCGGTCGGGCTGCTGGCGGTGGTCAACTATTATTTCTTTTTTGGCGAGGTCATCTTCGCGGTTCTTTATTTCACCGTCTGTGCCTTCACCCGCAAGGAATACCGGGTCACGGTCAAAAAATTCCTGCTGCTGGGAGTGGAGGCGGTCATCGGGCTGCTGATGGCGGGCTGCCTGCTGCTGCCGTCGATCATGATGGTGCTGTCCAATCCGCGGCTGGACAACTGGCTGCTGGGCTGGAGCGGACTGTTTTACGGCAACGAACAGCGTTACGGACTGATTCTGTCCAGTCTCTTTTTCCCGCCGGACGTGCCCGCCTATCCGAATATGTTCCCCGACTCCAACGCAAAATGGTCAAGTGTATCCCTGTATCTGCCGATGTTCTCGACGGTTGGAGTAATCGCCTGGTTCAAGATGAAAAAGAAAGACTGGCTCAAAAAACTGTTGCTGATCTCACTTTTCATCGCCTTGATTCCGATTCTGAACAGTGCTTTCTCGCTGTTTAACTCAGCTTATTACGCCAGATGGTTCTTTATGCCGCTGCTGCTGATGGCAGCCGCAACCGTACAGGCGCTGGAGCAGGCCGAACCGAATACACTGCGCAGCGGCATTCGCTGGACGTTGCTGGCGGTGCTCGGCTTCTCGGTCATTGCGATCTTCCCGAAGAGCGGCGAAGAGGGAGAGATTGTCTTTGGTCAGCTGATGGAATATCCTGAGCGGTTTATCGCTTATCTGGCAATCGTACTGGCGGGACTATTGATGGTCACTCTGCTGGTGCGGATGCCCAAACGTCAGATGATTCGCCCGGCCACCGGCTGTCTGGCGCTGCTGATCTGCACCACCTCCATCGTGATGCTGGCGATCGGAAAAGGCAACGCAACCACCGTCCACCGGGTCATCGACATGGGCCTGAACGGCAGTTTTGAGACGATTGCCGCCGATACGGATGACGTTTATCGGATTGATATGTACAATTCCGGCGACAACCGCTGCATGGACAACTTCCCGATGTACTGGAAAATCCCGACCATCCAGTCATTCCATTCGGTTGTTTCCGGGTCGATCTTCACCTTCTATGATCTGCTGGGAATTGAGCGGAATGTCGCTTCCCGGCCGGACATTTCCTATTCCGGGCTGCGGATTCTGACCTCCTGCAAATACCTGTTGACCTATGTCAATGAGGAAAAGTACGAGGATATCCCCGGTCATACCTATCTGACCACCGAAAACGATCTGGATATCTACACCAACGACAACTATGTCCCGATGGGATTTGCCTATAGTTTTTATCTGACCGATGAGGATATCGAACAGGCGGGCGACGATGTCGATTGCCTGCTGCTCAACGGTGTCTACCTCTCGGACGAGCAGATTGAAAAATACAGCGACATCCTCTTCCAACTGCCCGACGCCCTCCCCATCCCGACCACCGAAGAACAGCTCTCCCAGGCTGCAAACCGGTTGCGGGACAACAGCTGTGACAGCTTTATCCGGGACAAAACCGGCTTTACCGCCTCCTTTACCGATGATACTGACCGGCTGGTTTTCTTCTCAGTACCGTGGGATGCCGGATGGAGCGCAACGGTCAATGGAGAACCTGTCGAAATCGAAAATGTCAGCGGTGGAATGATGGCGGTACGGGTTCCGGCCGGCACAAGCGAAATCCGGTTTGATTATCGGACGCCCGGTCTGACGGCTGGTTTCCTGATCACATTGGGGGCATTTGTCATCTGGGGAATATATCTGTGGCTGGTACGGCGGTTTAGCCCCCGTTCGGCGCTGCTGTTTGTCCGGCGCAACCGACATGGCGCGCTCTGCTGCAAAATTGAGGAGATCCCGCTGGAAGGCGCCTATATCCGCACTATTTTATCAGAAGCACACCAGCTTCGCACCCGTCCCCGTACTTTGCACCGGAAAAAGGAGTCTCCGCCTGAGGACGATACCACCTGAAAGAAAGGACGTTGACCAATCAATGGATCTGATCAAACAAAACCGCGACTGCCCGGTGCTGTATGTGGTAGTCCCCTGTTATAATGAAGAAGAAGTCCTCCCCGAAACGGCCAAACGGATGCGTTCTAAACTCCGCGCCCTGATCGCTGACAAGAAAATCTCTCCCCGCAGCCGGATTATGTTTGTCAATGACGGCAGCCGTGACCGTACCTGGGAAATGATTGAAACACTGACTCATGCTGACCCATTGTTTGCCGGAGTCAAACTGTCCCGCAACCGCGGGCACCAAAATGCAGTGCTGGCCGGGCTGATGACGGCGCGGGAACTGTGCGACTGCGCAATCTCGATAGACGCCGACCTTCAGGACGATATCAACGCGATTGACGGGATGGTCGCCGACTTTACCGCCGGAAGTGATATCGTATATGGTGTCCGTTCCTCCCGCGATACCGACACCTTTTTCAAGCGGTTCACCGCCGAAGGATATTATCATGTTATGCAGAAAATGGGGGTCGATCTGGTCTTCAACCATGCCGACTACCGGTTGATGAGCGCGCGGGCACTGGAAGCACTTTCTTCCTACCGGGAAGTCAATCTCTTTTTACGGGGCATCGTCCCGCAGATCGGGTATAAAACCTCAACGGTTACCTATGCCAGGACTGAACGGTTTGCAGGCGAAAGCAAGTACCCGCTTAAAAAGATGCTGGCGCTTGCCTGGGATGGGATTACCTCCTTTTCCCTGCGCCCGGTCTCTATGCTGATCGGACTGGGATTGATTATCACTGGCGGCAGTCTTGCGGCTGGTCTGGCGCTGCTGATCATCCAGCTGGTGACCAGCGCACTGACCGGAACCGCTGCCATCCTCTTTTCGATCTGGCTGGCATGCGGGCTGATTCTCTGCGGGCTGGGTCTGACCGGCGAGTATATCGGCAAGATCTATGAGGAAGTCAAGGACCGTCCCCGCTACTTTATCGAAGCGGTCTCCCTCGACCCGGGCGAAGTGCCTTCGCGCTCTGATTCCCAACCTGATACCATGTCTCAGGAGTCCAGCGACCCCACCTGACTTCCTGCCGATTACAATATATAAATCATAAACACAAAAAGGCTGCTGACACGGTCAAATGACCGCATCAACAGCCCTTTTTACTGTCAGAGTTTCTTTGCCAGTACCAGATCCGCCGCACCGCAGATCACCAGATATCCGATCCAGCAAAGGACATACGCCGGGATGGAATTTCCAATCATCGGCACCGGTGCGATCAATCCGGTGTAGCCTCCTGCCAATCCGTCCAGCACATTAAAGGCGCAGGAAAACGGAATAAACGACAAAATCCATATATTCGGCAGGATAAACAGCCGCTTTGCCCGTGTCCGTTTCTGCCCGCCGATCACCTGTCCGGCCAGGAATATCCCGGTCCCCAGCAGCATCAGGATCAGCCCGATGCCGACTGACAATTCTGTCTGCCATTCCTTCCAAACCATAATGGCAGCAATCAGCCCGGCAGCGTTGATGATGGTACCGGCTCCTGCACAGAGAAGCGCACTGTCAAGACTTTTTTCCGCAGTATCCGGCTGCGGCTGTGTCCCCTTGAGCAGATAGTCGGTCGTCGTCTCGAACAGCTCGCTCAGTGCGATAATTTTATCAACATCGGGGATACTCTGCCCGCTCTCCCATTTGGAAACAGCCTGGCGGGAGACATCCAGCCGTTCGGCGAGCTGTTCCTGGGAAAGGCCGCTTTGTTTTCTCAGTGTTTGGATTCTGTCAGCAATTGTCATGATAAAGCCCTCCTTTGTTTGGTTCGGCTTGAGTATATCAAAAAAGGCGGTTGCGCTGCAACCACCTGTCCTGTACATTCTGTCAACCGTAGGTTGCGTGAGTCAAAATATCTAAAAAGCGAAGTGACACGATCCTCCACTTCGCTTTTTTCACATTAACCTTTATGATGTTCAGAAGGCGCTTTTGACACAAGATTGACTTCGTTATCCCCTTCCTCGTTTTTAATCTCCCAGTGAATTAAAAAGGTCAGCGCCGCCCGCAACAGGATAATCGCGCCGACAATCATGATTTCCGAAAGGTCACGCACCACGACGGTACGCAAAATCTCGCCGCCCAGCTTGAATTCAAGTCCCATCGCCATACTTTTTGCGAGCTTAAGCCGAGTCAGTGGATCACGGCGGATATAATTCACAACCCCCAATACACCAGCGACCGCAATAACGATTACGCCGACCACCTCAAACAGGATGATCGAATATTCCGCCATCCATTTGACAAGGTTTTCCAGCGTCTGATACAATTCCATAACCAGTCCTTTCCGGGAGAGCTTCTCCCTGTGTGATCAGGTCTATTGTACCATAACCTGTCCGGTCAGGCAAGCACTTTGTCCCGTTTACAACACCATGACCAGTGTCCCGATCGAAATAAGCAGCCCGCCGATAATTGACTTGGCCGAAGCGGTCTCCCGCAGGAATACAAAAGCAAAAATCAGCGTAAAGACAATGCTCAGCTTGTCGATTGGAGCGACTTTCGAAACCTCCCCGATTTCCAGTGCCCTATAATAACACAGCCAGGACGCGCCGGTCGCAAGTCCTGACAGAACCAGAAATGCCCAGCTTTTCCCAGTGATCCCGGAAATCCCGCTCTGTGTCCCGGTGATAAACACCATCCCCCACGCCATCACCAGTACAACAGCGGTACGGATCGCAGTCGCAAGATTGGAATTGACGCCATCAATGCCAACCTTTGCGAGAATCGAAGTCAGCGCGGCAAAAACCGCTGACAGCAGTGCATAAACCACCCACATATTTTTAACCCCTTTCATCTGTTTCATTCCTTTCCATCTCTTCGGCATTCAGCCGCTCGATCAGCGGACGGTTTTCTTCCCGCCTTGCCTGTTTGGAGCGGGCATACAGCGTCTCCAGCACCTCCAGAAAAACTTCTCTTTTTTCCGGTTCCACCTCTTCAAGCAGCCAGCCATAATAAAACGCCTCCAAAGCAGCCCGACTGTTTTTGAGTGCATCGGCCTGATCTGTCGGAAACAGCCGGCGTCTCCGTTTGTCCCGTGGATCAACCTCCCGCCGGATAAAGCCCTTTCTTTCCAGACTGGCGGTCAGATGGGCGACCGCACTTTTTTCCAGATACAGCTGCCGTCCGATCTCGTCGGGAGAGATGCCGGGTGATTTGCGGATACAATGGATTACTTCGTATTCACTTCCGCCCAGGCCCTGATCTTTCGCTCTTGACTGGACAAAATGAGCAGCATTGCGGGCAATCTTGGTGATCTTACGTCTGCTTGGGTCCAACTGTGACACTTCCCTTCCAAAATAGTTGTGCTCTCAACTATTTATAAAATACATCTTTTTTCCTCTTTTGTCAACAACTATCCATGCAAAAAAGGGCATCCCACCCAGAGATACCCTTTTGATTCAATCCTGTTTGTCTCCTCTTGGAGAAACACCGCTTTCCCGCAACGCCTGTGCCTTTTCACAGATACGCCGCAGCCGGTGGTTGACCCCGCTCCTCGAGATCGGAACAGTCAGCATCTCCGCCAGTTCCCTCAGCGACATCGCTTCATTTTCCAGCCGCAGCTGGGCCAGCTCCCGCAAATCCTCATCCAGCCAGGAAAGCCCGACGGTATCCCGGATAAAGCGGATATCCTGCACCTGTGCGGCCGCCGCCGAGACGGTTTTGTTCAGATTAGCAGTCTCACAGTTGGTCGTTCGGTTGACATGGTTTCGGACTGTCTTAACCACCTTAATTTCCATCAGCTTCATACTCGAACCGGTCGCGCCGGTCAGCGTCAGAAAATCCTCGATCTGCTCGCTTTCTTTCAGATACAGGATTTCACAGCCTTTCCGCCGTGCAACCTTAAAGCGGATTCCGACGCCTGCCGCCACCTCGTGAATTTCCTCAGCAAAAAGTGGGATCAGCGCGTTGATTTCCAGGTGGTACTCTTTTTCGGGGTTGGTCATCGACCCATACGCCAGAAATAATCCCCGTAAAAACGCCGCGGCGCATCCTTCAGGCTGGAGCAGCTCCTGATTGAGCGGGCTTCGGCCGAGGTGGTAATATTCCCGCAGCAGCTCTCTGGTGTGTTCATGTTCGATACAGACGGTATAGACCTCAACATCTCCCTTAAGCCGATGCAGATCCCGCCGAATATCGATGATCGCCCCCAGTTCGGCCAGCATCGAAGCGACCTCCTGGGCAAGTTCCCGGTTCTCGGTGGTAAAGATGGTTGGCTGCTGAGGGAAAGATTTGCTCAGCTTGAGAATCCCATATACCAGCGCATTACGATGGTTAAAGCTTCGGAGGGGACTTTGCAGCAGTTCCAGCTTGACATCCTGACAAAATGACACGCGCTACCCCTCATTTCTCAATATCACGATGGCTGATGCGGACATTGGCTCCTTTTGCAGCCAGATCATCATACAGATATCCGGCAATGGTCACGCTTCGGTGATGACCGCCGGTACAACCGACTGCAATGGTCAATTGGGTTTTGCCTTCCTTCTGGTAAAGCGGCAGAAGAAACCCGACCAGGTCCTTAAGTTTGGCCAGCAGTTCAACCGACTCGGGCGCATTCATCACATAATCCCGCACCGGCTGTTCCAGACCGGTATGTTCTTTCAGGGAAGGGATGTAAAAGGGGTTGGGCAGACAGCGGACGTCAAACACCAGATCAGCCTCGCTCGGCAGCCCATGCTTAAACCCAAAGGACATCACATTGACCAGCATTCCGTTTTTGAGATCAGTCGCAAAAATTGCGCACAACCGTTTCCGAAGCTGGGATGCCGAAATCCGGGTGGTATCAATCAGATAATCCGCCCGTCTTCTGGCCTCAGCCATTGCCTTGCGTTCAGCGGCGATCTGTGCCGCGAGGCCGCCGCCCACGATATCCGCCATCGGATGGCGGCGGCGGGTTTCCTTATAACGGCGGATCAGTTCCTCATCCGAAGCGTCGAGGAACAGCATCTTGTATCCATGCCCTTCCTCCTTCATTTTGTCCAGTTCCTGACAAAGCCCGTAAAACATATTGCCGCCCCGCATATCGGTGACGACCGCGATCCGGTCAAGTGCGCCGCCCGACGCGACCGACAGCCCGGCAATTTTGCCGATCAGCTGCGGCGGCATATTGTCCACACAGTAAAATCCGATATCCTCCAGCGTATCCATCGCACGGGATTTACCGGCACCGGACATGCCCGTTACAATCAGAAAATCCATAGCCGTTCCCCCTTTCCCACTTATCCGCCGGTCACTTTCCCAGCCGGCGTACCTCCGGTTCCAACTGATAACCGGTTCTTTCAAAGACCGTCTGCTGCACCTTTTCAATCAGTTCATTGATTTGTGCGCAGGTTGCGCCGCCCAGATTGATGATAAATCCGGCGTGTTTTTCGCTGACCTGTGCGTTGCCGACCCGCGTTCCCTTGAGGCCGCACTGTTCAATCAAAGACCCTGCAAACGCTCCCTCAGGACGCTTGAAAGTAGAGCCGGCACTGGGATATTCCAGCGGCTGTTTTTCCCGTCTTCTGGCCATCAGTTCGGACATTTTGTCGCCGATCTGCTGTCTGTCTCCCTGTTCCAGCCGGAAAGCCGCCCGCAAAATACACCACTGGGGATGAGTAGAAAAAACACTGCGGCGGTAAGACAGTTCCAGCTTTTCTTTGGGGAGCCGCTTGACCTCACCCGTCTCGTCCAGATATTCCACCCATTCCAGCACATCACGCATCTCGCCGCCGTATGCGCCAGCGTTCATAAACACGCCGCCGCCGACCGTCCCGGGAATACCATAGGCAAATTCCAGTCCGGTCAGGCCTTCACTCTGTGCCATCCGGCAGAGGGCATTCATACCGACCCCGGCATCGGCAATCACTGTCTGTTCCTCCCGCTTGAGTTCTGACAGTCCCCAGGTAAAGACGACCACGCCGTCCAGCCCTTCATCCGATACCAGCAGATTGGACCCCCGCCCGACAAACCATACCGGCTCAGCCCCGATCCGCCGCAGTTCCCTGACCAGCAGGGTGAGTTCCTCCGCCGACGAGGGCAGCGCCGAAAATGTGGCGTTTCCCCCCACCTTAAAGGTCGTATACTCCCGCATCGGCGTATCGGTGCGGCAGGAAATGCTGTTCTGCTGACAAAAACGGGTCAACCCATCCAGATCTATCTTCAAAATGTTCCTTCCTTTCAAAAGACTGCTGCAAAAGGGTTGTTTCACCACTTTGCAGCAGTCCTTCCTTCAAACTATTCCCAGACCGTTATTCCAGGAATTATTCATGCAGTTTCCAGAGCATCGCGGCACCAATGGTACCGGCGTCGTTGCCCAGCTTGCAGACCCGCAGCTGGCAAGTCGGCTGACCCTTGATAGAGTAGGCTTCCCGTTCGATAAACTCACGCAGAGGAGCGAGCAGGGTTTCGCCTTCCTTGCAGATGCCGCCGCCAATCAACAGGACTTCCGGCTGGAAGATGTTGATATAGTTGGTCAGGCCGGCACCGAGGTAGTTCTGGTATGTATTGACAACTTCGGTTGCGACAGGGTCTCCCATCCGCATACCGTCATAAGCGGTCTTGCCGTTGACATCATCCAGCGTCGGCGCAACCTTCCAGAGGGCGGAATCAGGATGTGCCTGCATCGCTTCCTTGGTCATATTGATCAGGCCGGTTGCCGAAGCATATGCTTCAATGCAGCCCTTGCGTCCACATGTGCAGGGACGGCCGCCGTATTCAACGACCATATGGCCCAGCTCACCGGCAAAGCCGTTAAAACCGGTATAGATCTTGCCGTCGATGATGATACCGCCGCCGACACCGGTACCCAATGTGATGACGACAACGTCATTGTATCCGGCAGCAGCGCCCGCCAGCGTCTCGCCATAAGCGGCAACGTTGGCATCATTTTCCAGATAAACAGAGGTATGCAGACGGTCTTCCAGATATTTGCCGAGAGGAGTATTGCGAAAACCGAGGTTATTGGCATATACGACCACGCCGTTTTTAGAATCGACCGCGCCAGGAGTTCCGACACCGACCGAGCTGATATCCGAAATAGAGAGGCCGAGATCTTCCATCGCCATCGTTGCGGCCTTTGCGATCCGGTCTGCGAGTCCTTCATCATTACCGTCGACCTCAGAGGGGACGCTTGCTTTTGCGAGGATGTTATAATTTTCATCCACAACGCCGGCCTTGATAAATGTTCCGCCCAGGTCAATTCCTACATAATATTTCATAATCTCCGTTCCTTTCTACGTGTCCCAGCCGCCAGAGCTGAGCCGTTGCTGCATGCGAGGCTGCGCAGATGCCGCCACCTGTGCATTCAGCTCGTTTTTTTATAGTATATCACAGTACGCCACTCTTTTCAACCACTAACTTTTGTGAAAATTTCTATTGTAACACCCCGCGCCGCCGCCGCATACTATGGCGTACATCAATCAAAAGGAGGTTGCTCAATATGTGTGGCAACAATTGCAGTTGGATTCTGATTATCATTCTTCTCCTGGTATGCTGCGGTGGCTGGAGCTTTGGTTCCAATAACTCGAACGGCGGTTGCTGCTGTGGTGGCTGCGGCGGCTGTGGCGGTTGCGGCTGCGACAATAACAACAACGGCTGCTGCTAATTTTCCCACTTCCTTAGCCTCCCTGCCTTCGGGCAGGGAGTACATAACGACACGCCATCATCCGCCCGACCATCCGGCGAACCGTCCGTCTTCCAGCAGGAGGACGGCGGCCGCCGTCATATCCGGGCGGTATTCATTTCCCAGCACATCCCCTTCCCAGCCGTCCGGCGGATAAAGCTGCATCCGGTAAACAGAGCGATTATCCTCTTGTTCGACTGACTCGGAAACGGCGGCGCTTTTGGGAATGCAGACGCCAGCAGTCAGAATAAAAGCATCCTGTTCCCGGTCATACGTCGCCAGCGTGCAGTCTTCCGGCTCATCCGGCTGTACGCCGAACAGTTCTCCAGCCAGTTGCCAGACTTCCGCAGCGGGCAGCAATACCTGCCCATCCACTGCTTCAGGCATCCCGCCGGTCTCCATCAGATACCAGAGAACCACCTCTTCCAATTGAGGTGCTGTCAACTGGGAAGGATTGTCAAAATATGGTGTTCCGGCTGCTGCCAGTGCCTGCCCGAGTGCGAGAGCCTGCGTATCAGAAAGCTGCTGTATTTCAGACGGTGCTTCCACCCCTGTGTCTGAATCTGCGGCAGCAGACTTTTGGCCAGCCACGTCTTGAGCAGCAGAAAAATCTGCTGTCATTTGTGTTGTCTCTTTCTGTGCCAGAGAAGCCCCGTCCGTCTGGTAGGCCAGCCCCTCCGACTGTCCCGCGCTCCAGACCGATGTCCCCCAGCAAAAGAGAGATAATGCGATAAAGACGGCCGCCATCGCGGTCAATCTGGTCTTTTCCCCCATCCAAAACCTCCCTGCGCCGTATAGCTTTTCCATATATATGCAGAGATGGGCGGGGTTATCCACTGATATCATTGTAATTTCTAAAAAAAGGTCTTTACAAAACGTTGTCGGTATGATATAATGTTTAGGCAACAGAAAAGTTGCACTTGCTACTGTGGCTCAGCTGGCAGAGCAGCTCACTCGTAATGAGCAGGTCGTCCGTTCGAATCGGATCAGTAGCTCCAAGACAAACCCCGTAACCATCGAAGGTTGCGGGGTTTTTGGTTTGTTTATTGAGTTTTTATAAATTCATTGCCAGCATCCTGCCAAGCTCATCGGCAAATCCCAATGACTGATACATATTCACATCACCAGCCGAGCAGCCGACCAGTATACTTGCGCATCCCTGCTGCGTACACCAATTTCTTACCTGAGATACCAATAAACGAGCGATTCCCTGCTTTCGAAACGCAGGTTCAACATAAAAATCATCAAAAATGCCGCAGCATTTACAGGCAAATGTGGAGAAACACGGGCTGACAGAGCAGATGCCAACCGGACGATTGAGGCGTTTGGCGACAAAGAAAACGATTTGTTTTTCTTCTATTGCGCGAACCAGCCGTTCTTTTTTTTCTGCATCCAGAGGCGGTTCACCAACTTCCTGCAAAAATCCGCTCTCCAAATTCCACAGATCCTGCACATCTGTCAGTATTTCTACCACCGGCACAATCTTTTCCTGCGGCGGCAGCAGCATCAGTGGCTCTCCCCACTGGTCCCTTCCATTTGGAACAAAGCCCAAATATTTCCAAAAGCGTTGCCTGGCGTCTGTATCAGCGTTTAATTCAGCAAATTTTGCTCCGTTCTCTCTGCCCCAGTTGAGCAGGGCAGCAGCACATCGCTTTCCTGTTCCACCACCGCGAAACTCAGGGAAAACACAAAACTCAAGTATAAATTGCTTACTGTCCTCGGTTTGATACACTACCGTAAGGGCAAAGCCGATCTCCTGTCCAT
>DVLN01000051.1 GCA_018715465.1 Candidatus Faecivivens stercorigallinarum
GAATTTTGTCCGTATCCTCGTCAGAATCATACAGAACACAGACAAAAAGTTTTTCAGTTTTTTTTTCAGAATACTGGAAATATTTCATCATCTTTGCTATAATAGAGATGAGACACTGGAAGGGTTGTTTGTACAGCCTTTTTTGGCATGCAAACAGCCGTAAAGTGAATTCGCCCGTCTCCCTCAGGGAGAGCGGAGTGTGTAATAGTAATTGGAGGTAATAACAATGGGCAAGAAGTATTGCTACCTGTTCAGCGAAGGCAACGCAAACATGCGCGAGCTGCTGGGCGGTAAAGGCGCAAACCTGGCTGAGATGACCAACCTCGGCCTGCCGGTTCCCCAGGGCTTCACCATTTCCACCGAAGCCTGCACCCAGTATTATGAGGACGGCAGAAAGATCAACGATGATATCATGGCCGAGATCATGGAATACATCGGCAAGATGGAAGAGATCACCGGCAAGAAATTCGGTGACAAAGAGAATCCTCTGCTGGTTTCCGTTCGTTCCGGCGCCCGTGCATCCATGCCCGGCATGATGGACACCATCCTCAACCTTGGTCTGAACGAGGAAGTTGTTGAGACCATCGCCAGCTGGGGCAACCCCCGTTGGGCTTACGACTGCTACAGAAGATTTATCCAGATGTACTCCGACGTTGTTATGGAAGTCGGCAAAAAGTACTTTGAACAGCTGATCGACAAGATGAAAGAGGAAAGAGGCGTTACCCAGGACGTCGAGCTGACCGCTGAGGACCTCAAAGAACTGGCTGAACAGTTCAAAGCTGAGTACAAAGCAAAAATCGGCGAAGACTTCCCGTCTGACCCCAAAGAACAGCTGATCGGTGCTGTCAAGGCTGTTTTCCGCAGCTGGGACAACCCCCGTGCAAACGTTTACCGTCGTGACAACGATATTCCTTATTCCTGGGGTACCGCTGTTAACGTCCAGATGATGGCATTTGGTAACAAGAACAACGATTCCGGTACTGGCGTTGCGTTTACCCGTAACCCCTCCACCGGTGAAAAGGTCCTGACCGGTGAGTTCCTGATGAACGCACAGGGCGAGGACGTCGTTGCTGGTGTCCGTACTCCTCAGCATATCGACCACCTGAAGGAAGTTATGCCGGAAGTTTACCAGCAGTTTGTCGGCATCTGCAACACTCTGGAAAATCATTACCATGACATGCAGGACATGGAGTTCACCATCGAGGACAAGAAGCTGTATATGCTCCAGACCCGTAATGGTAAGAGAACCCCCGCTGCTGCTCTGAAGATCGCCTGCGACCTGATCGACGAAGGCATGATCGACGAGAAACAGGCTGTCCTGATGATCGACCCCAGAAACCTGGACGCTCTGCTCCATCCTACCTTTGACCCCGCTGCCCTGAAGGTTGCTACCCCTGTTGCGAAAGCTCTGGCTGCTTCTCCTGGCGCTGCATGCGGCAAGATCGTCTTCACTGCTGAAGACGCAAAGGAATGGAACGAGAATGGCGAGAAAGTCGTTCTGGTTCGTCTGGAAACCTCTCCTGAAGATATCGAAGGCATGAAAGCTGCTCAGGGCATCCTGACCGTTCGCGGTGGTATGACCTCTCACGCTGCTGTCGTTGCCCGTGGTATGGGTACCTGCTGCGTATCCGGCTGCTCCGATATCAACATGGACGAAGAAAACAAGAAATTCGTTCTGGCTGGCAAGACCTATCACGAAGGCGATTATATCTCCATCGACGGTTCTACCGGTAATATCTATGACGGCATTATCGCTACCGTCCCTGCTTCTGTCAACTCCGGTTACTTTGGCCGCATCATGGCTCTGGCTGACAAGTACCGTGATCTGAAGGTCCGCACCAACGCTGATACTCCTCAGAACGCGATTGACGCTATGAACCTGGGCGCTGAAGGTATCGGTCTGTGCCGTACCGAGCACATGTTCTTTGATGGCGACAGAATCGCAGCTATCCGTGAAATGATCTGCTCTGATACTGTTGAAGGCAGAAAAGCTGCTCTGGCTAAACTGGAACCCATGCAGCAGGGCGACTTTGAAAAGCTGTATGAGACCATGGAAGGCCAGCCTGTCAACATTCGTTTCCTCGACCCGCCTCTGCATGAGTTTGTTCCTACCGAGGAAGCTGACATCGAGCTGCTTGCTAACTCCACCGGCAAGACTGTCGAAGAAGTTAAAGCAATCATCTCCGGCCTGCATGAATTCAACCCGATGATGGGCCATCGTGGCTGCCGTCTGGCTGTCACCTACCCTGAAATCGCTGAGATGCAGACTGAAGCAGTTATCAAAGCTGCTCTGAACGTTTCCGCGAAACATCCTGACTGGGAGATCGTGCCTGAAATCATGATCCCGCTGGTCGGCGAAGTCAAAGAGCTGGCTTACGTCAAGAAAGTCGTTACCACGACTGCTGACAAGCTGATCGCTGAAGCTGGTTCCTCCATGAAGTACAAAGTCGGCACCATGATCGAGATCCCGAGAGCTGCTCTGACCGCTGACGAGATCGCGAAAGAGGCTGAGTACTTCTCCTTCGGCACCAACGACCTTACCCAGATGACCTTCGGCTTCAGCCGTGACGACGCTGGCAAGTTCCTTGGCGCTTACTACGACAAAAAGATCTACGAAAACGATCCCTTCGCAAAACTCGACCAGGTTGGCGTTGGCAAACTGGTTAAGATGGCTTGCGAACTGGGCAAAGCTACCAGACCCGACATCAAACTGGGCATCTGCGGCGAACATGGCGGGGACCCGAGCTCTATCGAGTTCTGCCACAACGTTGGTCTGACCTACGTTTCCTGCTCGCCCTTCCGTGTTCCGATCGCTCGTCTGGCTGCTGCTCAGGCTGCTATCAAGAACCCCAGAAAGTAATTTCTGTCGGATAACCGTACGGTAAAACGTATGCGAAAATACCCATCCCGTATATTAAGCGGGATGGGTATTTTGTCATTTTAAAAGCGCTAAGTACAGCCCCTGCTTTATCGAAGAGCAGGGGCTGTTCTGTTGAAACCTGTTATCCTTCGGTTTTCATCAGCAGTTCCATCAGGTTGACAGCATTTGCACCGCCATGAAGCAGACCGGTATGACAGGCAGTACAATAATCAACAACCCGATCTGTTTTGATCTGGCTGGCATGCGCTTGCATAAGCGCCTGTATTTCTTCGGGAGATTTCAACTGAATATATGGCTGAATTGCTTCAAAAGACTGGGGAGCCATTTTTATATTGGCAGGTGCAGAAGGGCGATACAACCATTCACCATCAAAATCCGCATTTTGACGGTTGTTTTCCAATTCAACAACTGTAAAATTCATTTTGTTCAACAGGCTGCGAACAGCGGTATGTAAAGAATCACGATTTCTGGCGCGCCAGCAATCCTGAACTGTGATTTCTTCGCCATGATAATCCGGCCAGGCAATCTCCAGACTGTCCAGATACTCCCAGGCACTTTCCATCGGAATATCTGGGCGCCGTTCGCCGATTAACAGTGTACAGGTCTGACAGACAACCAGCGCCTGTTCACCGGCTGTTAGGTTTTTATGGCCCGGACGGCAACAACCTTCAACACGGATTCCCTGCTTTTTCATAAACTCCTTTGCAGCCTCAGAAGTTTTCGGGAACGTGCGGGTAAAATTACAGCTTGGAAAATATACAAGCATACCAACATCTCCTTTCGGTATTCTGCCTTTATTGTGAACCATTCAGGACATTTTGTCAAATATATCTGCCCAAATTATGATTCAAAAATGGAACGGCCGTCTTTCAAGTCCAAATCGACCTGAAAGACGGCTGTTTGTCGTGATTTACTGCTCAATGGTCACCCGACGCGTATCTCCGCTTCCCACAACCAGATAATCAAAACGTCCGTGTTGTTCACAAACGCCCATCTCAACCCTGTTGGGATCAGCATGCCCAGACAATACAACATTGTATTTCTGTGCCCGCGTCGCCAGTTTGCAGTTGAGCGTCAACCGCCCACTTGCTTCCACATGCCCGAAAAACGGTTGAATCTGATTTAAAACCGCCAGATATCCGTCCACTGCATCGTTGTTTTCCGTTTGAATCATCATCCAGCCAGGACAAATGCCAAACGGAGTATGGATTTCGATTTTGTACATAATTTGCATAGACCCGACCACTCCTTTCTGTGAGTCGGAGGGCAATATTTAAACCAATTGCCGCTTAGGTCGGACGCGTGTATTGAAAAAATGCGGTTCTCTTTCTATCAATACTACTCCTATCTATATTATACCACTTCGATATGCAAAAGTAAATTAAAAGTGCAAATTTTAT
>DVLN01000052.1 GCA_018715465.1 Candidatus Faecivivens stercorigallinarum
GCATGCCTCCAGATTTTTTGCGTCAGATACTTGATTCTGCTTTGGTATTCTGATACAATATTTTTAGTATCAAAGCTCCGTTTATATTCAGAATATCCTGATGCACAAAATCGGTGAGGAGGCAGCTTGCATGACCAAACACGTTTTTTACAAGCCGGAAGACGGGTGGTCGGGCGATTACATCCCGTTTTACTGGAACGGCACTTTCTATCTGTTTTATCTGCTTGACAGGCACAGTCCGCGCGGACATCTGGACGGTGTTCCCTGGTGTCTGACCGAAACGTCGGACTTCGTGCACTTTACCTCCCGCGGAGTGGTGCTCCCCGGCGGCTCGGAAGAGGACCAGGACCTCTGCGTCTACACTGGATGCGCGCTGGCTGCCCAGGATCGGTTCCATATCTTTTATACCGGCAACAACCCCTTTAAGCGTCAGATGGGCCTGCCGGAACAAAAGGTCATGCACGCGGTCAGCGACGATCTCCGCCACTGGACCAAAATCCCGGAAGATACCTTCCAGGCCCCGGAAGGATATGAGCCCCATGACTGGCGGGACCCGTTTGTCTATCTGGATGAACGGGACGGACGGTATCATATGCTGCTGGCCGCCCGGCTGAAAGAGGGGGCACCTCCCCGCCGCGGCTGTACCGCCCATTTAGTCAGCAGTGACCTGAAGACCTGGCAACAGCTGCCGCCATTATGGGCACCGGAAAGCTATTATACCCATGAATGCCCTGACCTGTTTCAGATGGGCGAATGGTATTACCTGATCTTCTCGGAATTCAGCGATATCAACCGCACACGGTATGTCATGAGCAAAAGCCCCGACGGGCCATGGATTGCGCCTCAGCAGGATGTGTTTGACACCCGGCCCTATTACGCCGCAAAATCCTGCTCCGACGGCCAGAAACGTTATCTATTCGGCTGGATCTCTACCCGTGAGGACGAGACCGATTTCAGTCCCTTCCGCTGGGCGGGCAGTCTGGCGGTGCATGAACTGTACCAGCTGGAAAACGGCGAACTTGCCTGCCGGGAACCGGAAACGATTGCACAAAGCTGGAAGGCAAACGAACGCTCCCTCGCCTTTGGATGCACCCAGGACGGCGACGCCCGTGTGGAAAGAAAGGACGGCAGCGCGGTCGGATATTCGGTGGAAGAGCTGCCCGGCAGCTACCGCTTTGAAGCGGACGTGACGTTTGATGAAGGGACCCACAGCTTTGGCCTGCTGCTGCGCGCCGACCCCGAACGGGATACCGGCTATGCCCTCAACTTTGAACCGGCCGCCAGCCGGGTGGACTTTTATATCCGGCCGCGGATGGATTACAAAAACTTCAATGACGAGGGGCTCAGCCGTGTCTTTGATATGCACAAGCGGTCCTTCCACCTGTCGGTCACGGTCGACGATACCATCGCGGTCGCCTATATCGACGGGAAAATTGCCTTTTCCACCCGGATGTATTCGGTCAATGGAAACAGGCTCGGCTTTTATGCGCTGCATGGCGGCATGACCCTGCACAACCCCCGCATCAGTACCTGTCAGGCTGACTGCTGATCAAAACAGAAAGGATGATTCCCATGATTACCAAATACCGTTTTGGCACACCGGTCATCGACACCGAAGCTGTCGTCGTCCGGCAGCCGGAAGCTGCTGTCTTCCAAAAAGGGGACGATGTTTCCATCCCCGGGTTCTCGGCGGCGGTCGTCGATGCCAATTTGCAGACAGACGGTTCGGTCCGGCGCTTTGGCGTCACCAAACAGCTGCCCCGCAAGGACGCCTGGCAGTTTACCCTTGAGCTGCATGACGGGGACCGCGTCTACGGGCTGGGCGAGGCACAGCGCGGGATGAACAAGCGCGGCTGGCTGTACATCAGCAACAATGTCGACGATATGTACCACACCGAAAGCAAGTATAATCTCTATGGCTCCCACAACTTCCTGATTGTAGAGCGGGCGGACGGCAGCGATGGCAATGTCGCGGTCTTTCTGGATGACCCGGGCGTCTGCCGGTTTGACGTCGGGTATACCGACAAGGACAAACTGATCATTACCGCTTCTTCGCTCAACTTTGACCTCTATTTCCTGACCGGCGCGGATAACTCCAAAAAGCCGCTTTCGATTACACGAGAGTTCCGAAGCATCATCGGTCAGAGCTATATCCCGCCCAAGTGGGGCATGGGATATGGCCAGTCACGGTTTGATTACTTTACCGACGCGGATATCCGTGAGATCGCCAGGAGATACCATGAAAACGGAATCCCGCTGGACATGATCTATCTGGACATCGACTATATGGTCCACTACAAGGACTTTACCGTCAATACCGATGCTTTCCCCGACCTGACCCGGCTGACAACCGATCTCCGGGAACAGCAGGGCATCCGTCTGGTGCCGATCATCGACGCCGGCATCAAGGTATTGGAAGGGGACGAGACCGCCGAAGAAGGCATTGCAAACGGTTACTTCTGCACCAAAGAAGACGGCACACCCTTTACCGGCGCGGTATGGCCGGGGCTGTCCTACTTTACCGATTACCTGAACCCCGACGCGAGAAAATGGTTTGGCCGCCATTACCAGTTTTTACTGGACCAGGGCATCGAAGGCTTCTGGAATGATATGAACGAACCGTCCATCTTCTTTACCAATGAGACCATCCGCCGGGCGGTTGAGACGGCGGAAAAAATCGGGATCAAGGACAACTATACGATTGAAGACTGGCAGGCTGTGACGGCCGCATCGGCAGGCATGGGCGAGCAGATGCAGTACTACGATCAGTTTTACCATACCGTCAACGGCAGGCGCATCTGCCACAAAGATGTCCACAACATCTACGGCTACAATATGACCCGCGCCGCCGGTGAAGCGTTTGAAGAGATCTGCCCCGACAAGCGGATTTTGATGTTCTCCCGCTCTTCCTATATCGGCATGCACCGTTACGGCGGCATCTGGACCGGCGACAACGCCTCCTGGTGGGCACACCTCCAGCAGGTTATCAAACAGCAGCCCGGGCTCAATATGGTCGGATTGATGTTCAATGGTTCCGATACCGGCGGATTCAGCGGCAATACCACCGAGGACCTGATGACCCGCTGGCTGGAGTTTTCCATCTTCACCCCGCTGTTCCGCAACCATGCGACCGAGAATACCCGGCTCCAGCAGCTGTATCTCTTCAAGGACCTCAAGTCAATCGGCAATATCGTCGGGCTGCGGTATGCCTTCCTGCCCTACCTGTACAGCGAATATGTCAAAGCCGCGCTCAATAACGACATGTATATGAAGCCGCTCTCCTTTGTCTATGAGGACGACCCGGCCGCAAAAGAGATCGAAGACCAGCTGATGGTCGGCGAAAGCATCATGATCACACCGGTTGTCAATCAGAACGCTTCCGGGCGCAATGTCTATCTGCCGGAAGAGATGCGGATGATCCGGTTCCGCAGTGCCGAGGATTATGACACCGAGGTCGTTCCCGCCGGCTGGCATTACCTGCCCTGCAAACTGAATGAAGTGATGGTCTTCCTCCGCAGAGGGCATCTGTTCCCGACGGCAGCGCCCGCGCTGTCGGTAGCGGCACTGGATGAGCAAAACCTGAAGGTCTACGCTTTCGGCGACGGCAGCTATCAGCTCTATCAGGACGACGGCGTCTCGAAAGACTTTGCCAACCCGGAACACCTGAAAACCATCAAGGTTACGGATGGCACCGTCTCTGCGGACGGGCTGAACCTGACCCTCCGGTAAAATTCGCAATCTGAACCTCCGAGCACATACAAAACAGCCTCTGACCCGGCAGAAAACCGAATCAGAGGCTGTTTGCATTTTGAACGATCAATTCTTTGTCAGCGGCTCCCGCCCAGCATTCAGGGCATTGAACATCCGCGGGATTCCGATATAACCGCCAGCATGTACCAGCGCGCAGACGATCTCCTCAGCGGTATTCCCCACCCGGAGCGCGCCTTCAATATGGCTGCGGACCTGCATGTCAGCCCCGCCGAGTGCCGCCAGCAGCACAACGGTCAGCAGCTCCCGTGTCTTTCCATCCAGCCCTGTTCTGGTGCAGAAATCCCCGAAGCCCAGTTCGGTCAGAAACCGCGGGACAGCTTCGGCAAAATCGCCCGGCAGCCAGCTGTAGCGTTCCTTGATCTCGTCTCCATAGACAGGTGCCTGGATTTCCAGTCCCCGCCGGTACCGCTCCTCATCCGAGCTGAGCGTCTTCTGGTCGGGCAGCGGAAGGGAGATGCCATTCTCCGAAAAGACCTCGTTCATCACGGCGATGGCGTTGAGGGTCTTCGGGAAGCCGATAAACGGCGCGCACTGATAGATTGCCTCCCGGATCTCCACCGGCGTACAGCCAGCGTTCAGACCGGCCTGGAGGTGCGCCCGGAGCTGCGGCAGGGTGCTGAGGGTGGTCAGCGCAGTGATGGTCACCAGTTCCCGCATCCGGTTGTCCAGGCTGCCGGTATAACAGACGTCACCAAAGATATACCCTTGCAAAATCTGCATAAATCCGCCGTCACTGCCTTCGTCTCCCGCGGCATGGCTGTGAAACAGCTGCTGCATTTTCTGTTCGGTCCGTTCTTTTCTATCCATTGCAGTTCCTCCTGTCTGTCGTCAAGCTGTGAAATCCTTCTGCAAATCATTATACAGCAAATGGGAAACTATGTCCAATACCTATTATTTATCCATTTCCATACGGATTCCGTATCGCTGCAAATGAAAGGATATCCTCCGCTTTTTCATCCGCCGTCTTGCAAAGAGATGCCGCAGATGCTACAATAAAATCAAAGTCAGCTCCCGGATATTCCCGGAAGCAGTAATTTTCAGGAGGGCATATGAAACTGCAGGATATTCACATCAGAGACCCCTTTATCTTACTGGAAGGGGGACGTTACTATCTGTACGGCTCCAGAGGAAATGAAGCCTGGGGAAAGGCAACCGGGCTGGACGTCTACGAAAGCGACGATCTGGTCAGCTGGAGCGGCCCGTCGGTCGTCTTCACACCGCCGGAAGGATTTTGGGCGGACATGCACTTCTGGGCGCCAGAAGTCCATCAATATCATGGCAAATTCTATATGTTTGTCAGTTTCAAGAGCGAGACAGCCTGCCGCGGCACCCAGATTATGGTTGCGGACACCCCCAAAGGCCCCTTCACCCTTCACAGCGACGGACCTGTTACCCCCAGGGACTGGGAATGCCTGGACGGCACCCTGTATATCGACCGCGACGGGAAGCCTTACATGGTCTTCTGCCATGAATGGCTCCAGGTCAAAGACGGCGAAATGTGCGCCGTTCGCCTTTCGGATGATCTGAAACAGGCGGTCGGGGAACCCTTTTTGCTGTTCCGCGCGTCCGAGCCCGACTGGGCACTCAAGGACAAGACCGAATTTGTCACCGACGGCCCCTGGATGTACCGGACCGCTAGCGGGAAACTGCTGATGCTCTGGTCGAGCAGTGCAGCCAACGGCTATGTCGAAGCAATCGCCTATTCAGACAACGGGGATGTGACCGGCAGATGGCAGCACCAGAAGCAGCTGCTGTTTGATCAGGACGGCGGCCACGGGATGATCTTCACCTCCAAAGAGGGCAAACTGTTTTTCATCCTGCACAACCCCAACAACTCCCCGATGGAACGGCCGGTCATCCTGCCGCTGGAAGAACGGGACGGCACCCTCGCTGTAATCAGGGGAAACTGATCCGGGCGGCAAAATCAAAGATAAAGGGAGGCAGCTAAAAATGAAACCCATCCTGGACATCAAAATCGAAAGCAATGGGCAGGACCTGCATCTGGAAGGGGAAAACGGGACAATTGACATGATCCCCTTCAAGGGGACGGCGACCGGCGAAATCTTTGAGGGGATTGTAGAACCCTGCGGCGTCGACACCCAGCTGGTCAACGCGGCCGGTATCCGCCATATGAGCGCCCGTTATATGCTGACCGGGCAGGATATGGACGGCCAGCCGGCACATATCTACATCGAAAACAACGGATGGTTTGACGAAAACCAGGGACCGATGACCCTGCCGTTTAAAACCGTGCCGGTCTTTTATACCGACAGCAAGGCACTGGCACCCTATCTCCACCGCAACCAGTTTGTCGGCGAAGGGCATATGCTGCCGGACGGCCTGCACATCCTTTTTTTTGAGATCAGCAGCAAAAAAGACTGACCAAACGCCTCAAGCCTCAGTTACAGCATCATCACAAAAGCCTGCCGCAAGGAAGATTTGCAGCAGGCTTTTATTTTTATTTGGGTTACGTCTGTTTTTTCGCCCCGGCGGGTTTCCTCATTCTGCCGGGTCATGCCGCGGCAAAACTCCATGTACATCGAAGCCAGCGGTACCGGCCAGTCGTACCCGAGATACCCCTCCCCCTTCCGAATCAGAAAATCCGCCAACTCGACCGGCAGCGCGTTCCAGCTGTCCCGCTCACGAAATCCCGGGAACGGGTGAAACGCTTCCCGCGGCAGCAGGCTGTCTGTCACAGCAGTCTTATTTTTTTCAAACATGGTTGTTTGCTCCCTTCCGCCGGAGCCGTCCTGTATCCGGCACCGGTATATCCATCTGATCTTTTTTTATTATGGCACAAAAAGAAGGAATTACATGGAGATATTTTAATTTTTTCTGCCAAAGAAATGACTTTTGCTGATTGTCTTTTTCACCGCTGTGTTGTACAATAGAAGTATATCACAAAGGAATCAGGTGAAACCATGAAGCTGCTGCTGACCGCCATCAATGCAAAATACATCCATTCCTCCCTCGCCATCCGTTCCCTTAAACAATACGCCGCCTGCTATGGGGAGCAGATCGCAATACAGGAATTTACGATCAACCAGAACCCTGATTATATTCTCGAACAGCTCTATCGTCAAAAAGCCGATGTGATCGGGTTTTCCTGCTATATCTGGAACCGGGAAATGATTTTGCAGCTGGCGGAGAATCTGAAAAAAGTCAGCCCCCGGACGGTGATCTTTCTCGGCGGGCCGGAAGTGAGCTATGACGCCGCAGAGACACTCTCCCGCTACCCGTATCTGGATCTGATTGTCCGCGGGGAAGGGGAAGCTACCTTTCTCGATCTGGCCCGCCACTGGATTGAAGGCACGCCTGCCCTTGCCGACATCCCCGGCATCACCTGGCGTGCACCCGGTCCGTCAATCCTCGAAAATGCCGCCCGGCCGCCGCTGAATTTGCAGGATATCCCGTTTGTCTATGACGACCTGTCCAGCTTTGTCCACCGGATCATCTACTATGAAACCCAGCGGGGCTGCCCCTATCAGTGTCAATATTGCCTTTCCTCAGTCGAAAACGGCGTCCGTTTCCTGCCGGAAGAACGGGTTAAAAAAGACCTCGACTTTTTCCTGTCCAAAAAGGTGATGCAGGTCAAGTTTGTCGACCGCACCTTCAACTGCAACCGCCGCCACGCCCGGATGATCTGGCAGTACCTGATCGAACACGACAACGGCGTGACCAACTTCCATATGGAGATCACCGCCGACCTGATGGATGATGACACCATCGACCTGCTGAAAAAAGCCAGAAAAGGGCTGTTCCAGTTCGAGATCGGCGTCCAGACAACCAATCCGCAGACCATGAAGGCCATCCGCCGTACGGTTTCCTTTGAAAAGCTCTCCCAGGTGGTCCGCAAGCTCAAGGCGTTGGGCAATATCCACCTGCATCTCGACCTGATCGCCGGGCTTCCGCTGGAAGATTATGATTCCTTTGGCCGGTCGTTTGACGATGTCTACCGGCTGGAGCCGGATCAGCTGCAGCTCGGTTTCCTCAAGCTCCTCAAAGGCTCCGGCCTGCGGCAGGACGCTGAACAGTACGGCATCTGCTACCGCAGCCAGCCCCCCTACGAGGTCCTTTCCACCGCCTGCCTTTCGTTTGACGACCTGTGCAGGCTCAAACTGCTGGAGGAAATGGTCGAGACCTTCTACAATTCCCCCAAGGCCTTGCGTGCCATCCGGTTTATCACGACGGTGGTCCCCTCCCCCTTTGCCTTTTTCCAACAGCTGGGCCTGTTCTGGGAGGAAAAGGGATATCGCGCTGTCAACCACAACCGGGCGGAATATTCCAGGCTGTTCTATGAATTTTGTACCACCCAGCAGTCACTGACGCCTTTTTTGGATATCATCGCCGACCTTCTGCGCTTTGACCTGTGTCTGGGCGACAACGCAAAACGGCTGCCCCAGTCGCTGCAATGGGACACCCCGGATATCAGAGAAGCGCGCAGCCGGTTTTATCATGACAGAAAACAGATCGAGTCACTGCTGCCCTATCTGGCGGGATATACCCCCGCACAACTGGCACGGATGTGCCCGATCGAACTGTTCCGGTATGATGTCAGCAGCCTCCGCCCGGGACAGCACCGCCCCGCCCCTGGGCTGACAGCAGTGCTTTTTGACTATACCTGGCGCGATCCAATGACCAATGAAGCAAGCTGGCAGGTCATCCCGCTGCTATAAACCCCCGCCATATAAAAACACCTTCCACTGCAATTTCAGGCAGCAGAAGGTGTTTTTTATTGTCTATAATCTGTTTTCATCCTGCCGTCTGGAATTAGCGTCTGATTCCAAAACGATGCAACAACTGTTTCAGCCAATTTGTATTATGCGCCATTTCCCTGAACCGAATCATCCAGTATACCGTCAGCAAGTGCCGCCGCTTCATCTGTCTGACCAAAAAACGCATCGCGGGAATATAACATTCAATCGGATAGGAATTCAAGATAGATCTTGTCAGAGAATGTTGCAGAACATTCTGCATATCGCGGTATTTTTCCCCGAAACGCAGGTCAGACATGACAATCTGACGGATCAGTACCCGTACCCTCATCAAATAACTGCGGTCCAGCC
>DVLN01000053.1 GCA_018715465.1 Candidatus Faecivivens stercorigallinarum
GGAAAACATGGAATTGAAAGCGAAATTGTCCATGTTGGCAATAAAGATATCCGTGGATGTATCGGATGCCGAAAATGCAAAGAAACCGGGAAATGTGTCTTTAACGACCTGGTCAACCAAGTCGCACCAAAATTTGCTGAATGTGATGGCATCGTGATCGGCTCCCCTGTTTATTTTGCGTCTGCAAATGGAACGCTGGTATCTTTCATCGACCGGCTGTTTTACAGCACATCCGTTGACAAAACCATGAAGGTGGGCGCCGCTGTTGTATCAGCCAGACGAGGCGGATGTTCGGCTACTTTTGACGAACTGAATAAGTACTTTACCATTTCCGGTATGCCGGTTGCTTCCAGCCAGTACTGGAACAGTGTGCACGGCTATACCCCCGAGCAGGTTCGTCAGGATGAAGAAGGTATGCAGGTCATGCGGACACTCGGAAACAATATGGCGTTCCTAATGAAAAGTATTGCGCTGGGTAAAGAAAAATTTGGTCTTCCGCAGAAAGAAGAACATCTCTTTACCAACTTTATCCGTTAAATTACGGAGCCAAAGTTTTTTATCAGTGATATATTATGCCGGTTGGCGCTTCGCACCAGCCGGCTATTATTTTGTTCTGTCGGTTGCATGTAACGCTGTTTTGGAGTATAATAGACAAAATAAAAGAAAATATCCTACTCTGACTACAAAAGGAGGTGCCGCCATGTCTGTCGATCTCGGCATAGACCTCGGTACCACAAAAATTATCATCTATCGCCCTGGCAAAGGCATTGTGCTGGAAGAGCCGAGCGTTGTCGCATACAATACCCGTACAGGAGAAGTGGTCGCAGTCGGTCATGAAGCCCTGCGGATGATGGGGCGCGCGCCTGCCTATATTCAAATCGAATGCCCGGTACGGGAAGGAGTTATCTCCAATCATGAATTTACCGAGTTTTTGATCCGGGAATTCGTGCGCAAGGTTGCAGGCGGGTTTCTGACCCGTCCGCGAGTCGCCATCTGTATTCCCTCCGCGATCACCCGGGTGGAAGCAAGAGCGGTTGTCGAAGCGGCTCTGAGCGCCGGTGCAAGGAAAGTTTATCTCATCGACGAACCAATTGCAGCTGCCATCGGTGCCGGCATCGACGTCACCCGGCCGGTCGGACGGATGATGGTCGACCTGGGCGGCGGAACAACCGATATCGCAGTCATTTCGATGGGCGGCATTATTGTTTCGACATCACTGAAAATCGCAGGCAATACCTTTGATGAAGCGATTGTCCGGTATATTGAAAACACCTACAAGTTGGCGATCGGAACGACTGTCGGTGAACAGCTGAAAAAGGAGATCGGCTGTGTCTTCCAGCCTGAGCCCGGCATCCGGTCCACCATCCGCGGACGGAACCTGATCACCGGAATCCCAGAGGAGATCACTGTCACCCAGACCGAACTGGCTGACGTACTGCGTCCCCATGCCGATGAACTGGTACTGGGGGTCAAGCAGGTACTGGCCAAGACGCCGCCTGAACTTTCGGGCGACGTGTTGACCGAAGGCATCCTGATGACCGGCGGCACCGCACAGCTGCGGGGGCTGGACCAGCTGATTGAAGAGGTGACCGGTATCCATACCCAGGTGGCACGAGATCCAGTTTCCTGCGTCGGTATCGGCACAGGAAAGTGTTTTTCGCTAATTGGAGAGCTCAAAGAAGGATTTGAGTTGGCCTCCGGCGGAAAAATCTGAAGAACAAACAATTTTGGGGAGATGGCCGCTGCCGGCTGTCTCCCCATTTGAAAAGGAGACGTTTTGGTATGGCAATCTGTTTTCTGACCAGTGCATTCAACAATGGTTTTACTCCTGTGTTTGAACGGGTATTCAAGCGATATCTCCTCACCGGCAATCAAGACGCGGGAAACTTTGTCTTTATTGCATCAGATTTTGATGACCCGCATGGAAATTTGCGTTGGGCAGAGGAAATCCGGGGAAAATTCGGAGAGATTGGTGTCCTGTTTTCCGGTTTTCAAATCGTGGACCACACCGTCTCTCCCACACAGGCAGAAAAATATATCCGCGATGCACAGGTCGTCTGGCTGAGCGGAGGGGACACCCTGCGCCAGATCGCCAGCTTTCAGGAATACCATCTGCGGGAGCTGTTGATGGGATTTGACGGCATCGTCATCGGGATGAGCGCTGGTTCGATCAATATGGCCGACCGAGTCGTCCTCGCCCGCAATATTTACGACAGATCACCTCAACTGGAAATCTACCAGGGGCTTGGGCTGGTCGAGATCAATATTGAACCGCATCTTGACCCAGTCAATGCGGAACATCTGGATGATATTCTGGAAGCATCTGTCCATGCACCGATCTACGGATTGTTTGACGACTCATTTATTCTGGACGACGGGCAGAAGGTAACCATTTATGGACCATACTGTCTATACAACCTCCAAAATGGCGAAACTTCCATCCGATGAGTGATACAACCAAGACCTTTAACGAAAGGGGTATCCATATGATTTTTCATTCTGCAAGTCAATTGATCGGCAATACGCCGCTGCTCTCTCCTGAGCGCTTTACCGCCGGGAAAAAGCTGTACGGAAAAGTCCTTGTCAAACTGGAATGCTTCAATCCGGCAGGTTCTGTCAAGGACCGTGCAGCACTGTATATGATTCAGGATGCTGAACAGCAGGGACTTCTCAAACCGGGAAGCACCATCATTGAACCGACTTCCGGCAACACCGGAATCGGGCTGGCCTGCATCGCCTCCATGCGCGGATACAAAACCATCCTGACCATGCCTGACTCGATGAGCGCCGAACGGCGGGCAATGCTGGCGGCCTATGGCGCAGAGCTGGTGCTGACACCCGGGAGCGAAGGAATGGCGGGTGCCATCAAAAAGGCTGAACAGCTGCACGCCCAGATTCCCGGCAGCATCATCGCCGGTCAGTTTGAAAATCCCGCCAACGCCCGTGCCCACTATGAGACGACCGGACCTGAACTGTGGCGGGACACCGAAGGAAAAATCGACATCTTCGTCGCGGGAATTGGTACCGGCGGTACGATCACTGGAACCGGTCGTTTTCTGAAAGAACAAAATCCCGATATCCAGGTGGTCGGCGTTGAACCAGCCTCTTCCCCGCTGCTGACAGGCGGCACAGCAGCTTCTCACGGCATCCAGGGCATCGGCGCGAATTTTATCCCTGCATTGCTCGACCGGGAACTGCTTGACCAGGTCATGGACATCACCGACGAGCAGGCAATCGCCGGTGCACATGATTTTTCCCATGCTGAGGGCATTCTGATCGGCATTTCGTCAGGAGCTGCTGTTCATGCGGCAATTGAACTGGCCTCCCTGCCGGAAAACGAAGGAAAAACAATTGTCGCCCTACTGCCGGACGGCGGCGACCGGTACCTGTCGACCGGAATCTACAACTAATAGTAACTAAGCTGCCACATATAAAACCCGGGATTCTTTTATCCGCATTGGTAAAAGGATTCCGGGTTTTACATGCAGTTTCCGCGGCAGCCTTCTGAGGGGAGAGGTTACCATTGTCTAACATCTTGACAATGGTCTGTCATCCTCTTAAAATGAAAATTGATTTCTAAAAAGGAGTGGTCTGTTTTGATCCGCTTATTGATTCGCCAATTTGTCACCAAGCCGCTGCGCGGCTGTACCGACGAAGCTACTATCCGCAAACAGTATGGAACTATGTCCGGCGGTGTTGGTATTGCCCTGAACCTGCTGTTGTTTACCGGAAAACTGATTGCAGGCCTGATCTCCGGCTCGATTGCGATTACGGCGGATGCCCTGAACAACCTGTCGGATGCCGGATCCTCAATTGTCACGCTGGTCGGTTTCCGTATGGCAGGGCGTAAACCGGATATCGAGCATCCGTTTGGACACGGACGCATTGAATACATATCGGGGATGATTGTCTCCTTTATCATCCTGATGATGGGATATCAGCTGCTAATGGATTCTATTGGCAAAATCCGCTCTCCAGAGCTGGTCGGACTAGAGCTGCTGCCGACAGGTATCTTGCTGGTTTCCATTCTGGTCAAGATGTGGATGGCACATTTTAACAGCTATCTTGCCAGGGAAATCCATTCGGAGGCAATGAAAGCGACCGCCGCCGACTCGCGCAGCGACGCGATTTCAACTACTGCTTTGCTGGTGGGTATGGCAATCGGCAGCTATTTTCAGCTGCCGCTGGACGGGTGGCTGGGTCTGCTGGTTTCCCTCCTGATCTTAAAGACTGGATTTGGTGCGGCCAAAGATACGATTTCTCCTCTTCTCGGTCAGCCGCCGGAACCGGAATTTATCGAGAAAATCGAACAGACTGTCCTGTCGTACCCTGAAATCATCGGCATCCATGACCTGATTGTTCACAACTACGGCCCTGGCCGCGTGATGGTTTCTCTCCACGCGGAGGTAGACGGAGACGGTGAACTGTTCCATCTGCACGACCTGATCGACAACATCGAACGGGAATTGGGAGAAAAGATGTCCTGTATGGTCACCATCCACCTAGACCCGATTGACACCCACAATCCGCTGCTTGACCAGCTCAAAGAAACTGCTCTCCAGGCAGTTCAGTCAGTTGACGGACGGTGCAGCATTCATGATGTCCGGCTGGTGAGCGGACCCAGCCACAACAACCTGATCTTTGATATCCTGGTTCCGCACGATCTGAAAATGGCGGACGAGGAGATTAAGACAAAAGTTTCTGCACAGATCCCCGATACGGTAGACGGGGCCCGAATCTTTACCGTAATTGATGTAGATCGGGACTTTACCGGAAGAAGTTGAATGCAACGCCTCTGCCTGTTGTGACTGTACACAAACCGGCAGAGGCGTTTCTGAACAATTCGCCAAAAACGATATTTCTCTCTTGACTTTTGGGGTAAAGCTATTATAATTGTCATATGTAATCGTTTACATTTGCTTGCTATGCAGGAAAGGATGTTGTTTCGTATGAAACTTGGTATGATCATTCGTCCGCAGCCGGAAGAGTTTGACCACCTCAAAAAACTCGGTCTTGACTTTGCCGAACTGGACTTCAACCCTACTGAATATTTTGGAATGACGATCGAACAGATCAATGAAATTGTCCCGCAGCTGAAGGAAGCCTCTGAGCGCACCGGTATTGAGGTCGGCGCTGTTGGCCGCTGGGCAAGTCATCTGCTGAATGAAGATGGCTCGATCAATGAAGAGGAATGGAACAATGTCCGGGCAATCATCAAAGCCGGCAAGGAATTGGGCGCCAAACACTATCTTTGCAGCGTCGCATACGTTCCCCAGCTGACCTATTACAAAAACATCACGGCTGCAATTGCAGCACTCAAAATGATTGTTGCTGAAGCGGAACAGGCTGGCATGAAAACCTGTATCGTCAACTGCATCATGGGCGGCAACTACATCACCACCCCCGAACAGTGGAAGCTGGTTCTGGACGAAGTTCCCGGCCTGTATTTGAAATATGACCCCTCTCACAGCTTTGTCCATGGCGGCGATCAAGGTGCTTATCTGAGAGAAGCGTTTGAATGGGGCAGCCGTTTTGGCTATGTCCATATCAAAGGCGTTGTCCAGCTGGGCAATTCCAACGAACCATTTGCGTGGAAGCTGAGAGACCTTTGCAGACAGCATCCTGAAATGGAAGAGGTGCTGATGAAAGAGATCATGCCGCAGGTCAACCACTACGACAATCCGCCTGCAGGCATTGATTCCATCAACTGGAGAGCCTTCTTTGGTATCCTGTACAAACACGGATACGACGGCTATCTGTCGATCGAACCCCACTCCCGCACCTGGCAGGGTGACAAGGGCGAATGGGGTGTTGAATACACCATTCGCTATATCCGTGATCTGATGTTCAACCCTGCTGAACAATAAACAACAGATGAAAAGTCCTGAAGGCCATCCGGTTTTCAGGACTTTTTTATAGCGGAATGTTTACATCCTGTCCGGTTGATTTACGAAACGGTTTGCGTTATAATAGCTGTATTGCACCACGGTAGAATGATATCCCGGACGGGCTTGGAAAGGAACGGACATTATGGCTAAAAACAAGGGGAAAAACAGCAATTATCAGACAGAGACCCGTCGCGCCGCTGAACTTCTCGCCAGACACCAGCAGCAAAAGGAACAGCAGCGCCGCAAAAAACTCCCCCATCGGCTGACCCGTACCGAAAAGAAAAATCTGAAGTTTAAAACGACCCAGATTATCTGTATCGTATTGGTTGTTCTTTTGGTACTGACCAGTGGTACAACTGCGATCGTGTCAATCTTTTTTACTGAAAAGCAGATGACAGCAGCTGACTACCTGTATCCTCCGTTGTTTCTGTACGACGGTACCTACTATATGGTCACATCTGATCAGCTGTCTGAAAAGCCGGAGGGAAATTCTTCAATAGAACTGACTGCCATTACAACCGGCGACCAAAACACCTTC
>DVLN01000054.1 GCA_018715465.1 Candidatus Faecivivens stercorigallinarum
CCCGCCCAGATTTCTTTTTCGGTGGCTGTACAACGGTGCCTCCGTTATCAATTACCTTCTGCAAAACGCCCGATACATAGAAAAAACATCGCACCAGACGTGCCTGATTGATCACCGAATCTTCCGGCACCTCCTGACCGCTGATCGGGTCGATTCCCTGTGCCAGCTTGTCGATGTAATCCTTTGCATGAATCAGAATGTCCAGTTCGGTCACAGAATCGACCACCTTTCAAAATAGTCGGTTTACCGGTAGATACCGCATTTTCCGCATGTGTACAGCATCACGTCTTCGGTTCCGGGGCGCCCCATTTCAGCCGGGCGTCCTTTCAGAGAACCGTCCCTGATCCCCTCTGCGCACGCGATCAGGTCGGAAATGATCGACGCAGGCACAGGACAGGTATTGTGGCTGGGATAGATGGTATCAAATTTGCCTTCTGCCGCCATCCCCTGCAATTTATGCAAGCTTTCAATATAATCATCCAGATTGCGGTGTTCACCAAACAGATATACCGGCCCATACGAAATAGTATCCCCCGAAAAAAGAATACCGTGTTTTTCGTCCAGCAGCGCAATCGAACCGGGTGTGTGCCCAGGGCAGGCAACCACCTTGAGCTGGATTCCCCCAAGGTCAAAACAGTCTCGTTCACTGACCCGAACAATTTCGGTCCCGTCAGAATAGCGGTCCGGGGTCAGCAGCGGCCGTTCGGACGGATGGATATACACACGAGAAAAAGCGTGCAGGTTGGCGGTATGGTCACCGTCGGTATGAGTCAGGCAGCAGGCGACCGGGAATCGGGTCACACTGCTGATCATCCCGGCAAAATCTGCCGGAACAACCCCTGCGTCAATGCACAGAGCCGCCTGTTTTCCAACGATTACAAAGCTGCGCACCATCTGCTGGTCAATCGCGTAGATCTGCCCGCTCAGCTGTACCAGTCTGGTTTCAAAGTTGCCAAACATACCCATTTCCTCCGTCTTTTATTATTCTGTCCAATTCAGCCCACGTACCGCTTCTTTCAGTCTTGCAATATCCACCGCATCCGGGTGTCCGACTGCCCTGTCAAAATTATCCAGCATCCGGTCACGGTTCTCCGACGGTTCCATCGCCTGATACCGCTGGCGGACTGCGTCGGGCATCTGACCCTGACAAACAAAACTGCCCAGCAGCCGTGCCGCTCCGCTCAGGTTCTTCCGCACATTCCCCAAAATCTGCCCGTAATACTCATCCGAACCGCCAAACCCGGCAGTCCCAAACAGGAAAAAATACTTTGGGCCGCACTTTTGCAGAAAGTCAGCCATCCCTGCGTCACAGCTGCCCCGGTCGGTCCAGAATCCGGCAAAAACAAGACCTGCATGTTCCGCTTTTTCGACCGCCTCATCTCCCGGCTGTCCATAATACAGGCAGTCTTCCTCCGGCAACATTTCACGAATTGCCTCGGCAAGCTGTCGTGTATTTCCGGTTCTGCTGCTGTATACGATCAGGTATTTCATAAGCTGCTCCTTTCCAACAATTAACTAGCGCGCATTTTTTAAGATCAGCGGTATTCCTGCATAAAAATACATTAGAAAACCGCCTGCTTTTTATTCTATTTGCTTTCAGTATACACTTCCGCCCCGCAAAAGTCAAGCTGAAATCCTCAAACGACTGTCTGTCCCGTCCACACAAAAAGCGGGAGACCATTTCTGATCTCCCGCACAGTTTATCCGAGCGCGATTTCCATGGACATGCCTTTACTCTTTTTCCAGAGACAACAGTCCTGCACAGCTGGACACAGGCTCAAAACGCATCCGGGGAAATGCTTTTTTCAGTTCGTCAAACACCATGTAAAACTCATCCTGATCCCAGTCATCCCCAGTCTCTTCCCGGCATTTTTCCAGTTCCGCACGTGTCGCAAACGCGACATCCCCGATATAAATACAACCGCCCTCGTTCAGCAGCGGCAGTAACCCACTCAGAAAACCGACCTTCTGTTCATCTGTCAGATGATGCAGCGAATAGGTCGCAATAATCGCGTCATACCGGTTGTGTTTCAGCTCCTCCACCAGCCCATTGGAAAAATCCCCCTGGTACAGCCGGGCCTGCGGCATCTTGGCCTGTGCAATTTCAAGCATCCTGGCGGAAAAGTCCTGACCATATATTGTACAGCCCTGTTCATACAGTTTTGCCGTGAGCGTAGCAGTGCCGAATCCAATATCCAGTACCGTTTTGCCGGCATGAGAGAGCACGCGGTTGTAGATTGCATTCAGCAGCTTGCGGTATCCGGCAAACGGATAGCTCCCGTCTTCGTCCGACAGCCCGACACTCTTGTCATAATCGTCCGCCCACAAATCAAAATCTTTACTGTTTAACATTTTCTGTCTCCATCTTATGAAAGCAGCCGGTTTCCCACCAAAACCTGTCGGAAAACCGGCTTTTATGCACATCAATACAAACTTAAACCGCCGCAGTAATCACGCCGGTCAGCGCAGTCGCGGCCGCTGTTGCCGGGCTGCTCAGATAGATATTGACCCCGGAGGTGCCCATCCGGCCGAGGAAGTTGCGGTTGTTGGTCGCAACGACCGTCTCGCCGTCGGTCAGGATACCGCCCGCACGTCCGCAGCAAAGGCCGCATCCCGGCTGGGTGATGATCGCGCCTGCCTCTGCCAGGATCTCGATATACCCTGCCTTGATCGCTTCGCGGTAGATGCTCCGGGAAGCAGGGGTGACGATCAGCTTGAGACCGGGCGCAATCTTTTTACCCTTTAAAATCTCAGCCGCAACCGCCAGGTCTTCCAGGCGGCCATTGGTGCAGGAACCGAGGAAAACCTGATCGACCTTTGTACCGGCCTTTTCCAAAACAGGATGGATGTTGTCCACCTGAGAGGGACAGGCAACAACCGGCACAAAATCAGCCGCATTATAGTGGATGACCCGCTCGTAAACCGCGTCGTCATCCGCACGCACCCAGGCGATTTCCTCCAGCGGCTGGCCGGTATAAGCGGCGGTCTTTTCATCAGCCGCAAACAACGCACATTTCGCGCCGCACTCGATCGACATGTTGGAAATTGTCATCCGGGAAGAAATGCTCATCCCATCGACACAGCTTCCGGCAAATTCCAGCGCCTTATAGGTCGCGCCGTCTGCCCGCAGGTCGCCGATCACCGTCAGGATAACGTCTTTTGCATAAACGCCTTTCGGCAGTTCACCGTCAATGACAATCCGAATCGTCTCAGGCACCCGGCACCACATCTCACCGGTCCCCAAAATCGCCGCCATCTCGGTATAGCCGATACCGGACGAGAAGCAGCCGACACAGCCATAGGTCGTCGTATGGGAGTCGGTTCCGAAGACAATCTGGCCGGGGCGGGCATAGCCCATCTCCGGCATCAGCTGGTGGCAGATGCCGTCGGCGCGATGGAAATGGGTCAGCCCCTGCTCTTTGACAAAAGCGTCGCCGATCTTGAAATGACGGACGTCCTCGACAGCCGAGGTGGGCACCAGATGGTCATAGATTAAGACGACCTTGTCCGGGTCCCATACCTTGGTAAAGCCCATCTCTTTAAACTTATCGACAACAAACGGAATAAAAATATCGTGAATCATCACCCGGTCGACACCGACCGTCACGATCTGCCCGGGGCGGACGTCCGCCTCTCCGGTCCCCCGCATGATGATTTTTTCAATCAGTGTATGTCCCATCGCTTTCTCCTCCTCAGCAAAGACCGTTGCGCTTCTGCATCGCGCGGACCAGGCCGCCCGCTTCCAGAATATCCATCAGGTTCTGCGGCAGCGGGCTGATCGGATAAACGACGCTGTTGTGTACAATCTGATGGCCCGGTTCGACCGAGATGGTGTCCCCTTCCTGCACATGGTCATACAGGTCGCTTTCGATCAGCAGCAGGCCGTTGTTGATTGAGTTACGGAAAAAGATCCGGGCAAAGCTCTTGGCAATCACGCAGGCAACCCCCAGGTGGCGGATGATCTCCGGTGCCTGTTCACGGGAAGAACCGCACCCGAAATTCTTCCCGGCGACGATGATGTCGCCCGGCTGGATTTGTCCGGCCAGTTCGGGGCGCAGCGGGGAAAAAGCGTATTTTTTCATATCGTCAACCGTTTTGAGTGCCAGGTATTCGGTCGGAATGATGATATCGGTGTCGATATCATCCCCCAGCACCCAGATTTTACCGGTAAAAGTGGCCATTTTGTTCAGTCTCCTTCTTCTGTCAAAGTTCAGTCGGCACGGACGATCTTTCCGGCAATCGCCGACGCAGTGACCGTCGCGGCGGAAGCAAGATAGACCTTGGAGGTCTTATGCCCGGCACGGCCTTTAAAGTTGCGGGTGCCGGTCGAGACAAGCACTTCATTCTCACCGATGACCCCCTGACAGCTGCCCCAGCAGACCGAGCAGTTGCAGTTCATCACCATCGCGCCCGATTCCAGCAGCACGTCGATAATGCCTTCCCGCAGTGCCTGGAGGTAGACTTCATTCGACGCAGGCGCGACGATAAACCGGACATCCGGGTGAACCTTTTTGCCCTTGAGCAGCTTTGCGGCAACCCGCAGTTCGTCGATACGGCCGTTGTTGCAGGAACCGAGGAACGCTTCGTCGATCTTCACCTCGCCCAGCTCCCGGAGCGGGATGACGTCGTCGACAAAGTCGGGGCGAGCGACGACCGGCTCGATCTTGTCGAGATCGTATTCATATACCTTGAGGAATTTCGCGTCCGGGTCGGAGACAAACATATTCTCCGCCTTTCTGCCCCTCGACTCGACGTATTCCTTGACCTTTTCGTCCGGTTCGACGATACCGGTCTTTGCACCTGCTTCAACCGCGAGGTTGCACAGAACAAAACGGTCGTTGACCGACAGGTTATGGGCGCCGTCGCCTGCAAACTCCATGCACTTGTAGTTGGCGCCGTTGGCACCGATATCCCCGATAATCGTCAGAATCAGGTCGCGGGGATAAACACCTTCCCGCAGTTTGCCGTGCAGGTTAAACCGCAGTGTCTCCGGCACCATCACCCAGCTGCCGCCGGTCACCATCCCGTACAGGAAGTCGGTGCAGCCAACGCCGGTGCCGAACGCACCCAGTGCGCCATAAGAACAGGTATGCGAGTCGGCGCCAAAAATCAGCTGGCCGGGTTCGACATAGTTTTCAAACATGATCTGATGACAGACGCCGCTGCCCTCATACATTTTGATGTTGTTTTCGCGGGCAAACTCCCGCATCTTTTTATGTACCGCGGCCGTCTTGGGGTTCTCGGCAGGAATATTGTGGTCGACGATAAAGACCACCTTGCCGGGGTCGGCGATATGGGGGTGTTTCAGTTTATTCCGGTACATATCAATCGTCAGGTGGGTGGTACCGTCGTTGCTCATCAGCCAGTCAAGGTTGACCGAGTGAATCTCACCCGGCTTGACTGCGTCGACTTTGGCGGCACGCGCAATAATTTTTTCCGCAATGGTCATGCCCATGATTCATTCATCCTTCTTTGATCGGTAGTTTAATTCTGTCAGCTTTCCGGCCGTTTTCAGTCTTCCTTATTGAGGAAGGCAATCAGTCCGCCGGCATTGAGGATCGTCTGCATATATTCCGGCAGTTTGGTGCAGGCAAAGCTCTCGCCGTTCACCGTTACCGTCCCGTTTGAGAGGTCGACTTCCGCCTCGTCCCCCGCCTGCACATGGTCAGCCAGGTCAGCGCTTACCAGCACCGGCAGACCGATGTTGATTGCGTTCCGGTAGAAGATGCGGGCAAAACTGCCGGCGATAATTGCTTTGACTCCCAATGCTTTCAATACACTCGGCGCCTGCTCACGGGAGGAACCGCACCCGAAGTTATCGCCCGCGACAATGATGTCCCCGGGGCGAACCTGCTGCGCAAAAGTTTCGTCCAACGATTCAAAAGCATGGCCTTTCATCTCGTCGATATTGGGCAGCAGCAGATACTGGGAAGCCAGAATCTGGTCGGTGTCCACATCGTTTTTAAACTTAAAAATCTTGCTCATAACCTGATATCATCCCTTTTTATCCATCAATCAAGCAGTCGGAGAAGCTGTCAGCCTGACCGACAACCTATTGTTTCTATTATAAATGATAAACCCGTTTTTGTAAAGACCCGGTGTCCGGGCTGACAGTTTGCCAATGTGGTACCACGCTCCAAATGCTCAGCAAACGAACGTCGCTTCCCCGCTAGAACATTTTTTACGCACGCTTCCCATCTGTTCACGCGAGCGCAGAGCGAGTCCCAAAGTTACGCACAATGTGGGCACGGTCATATCAAAAAAGTTCGGTCAAGCCTTTCAAGGCTTGCAGGTCCAGGACAGAGTACGGTTTGCTTTGCAAACCACACAGTTTCCAGAGGAAACTGTCCGGTTCCCACAGGGAACCGTGGTCGCACCTCCGCAGAAGGCGAAATTCCTTAAACGGAGTGCGCTCGGCACAGGGTGAATTTCCCGAACTGTCCGGTGGACAGTTCGGGAAAGAGGGGCATGCCCTGCAAGGGAGGGCTGCCCCTGACAATCTTCCGACAAGCACCATCTCCCCCCTGCATTCCCTGCTTGCCAGGATTTCAACCACCGCAGATTTTAAAATCGAATTATCGCGGCAGAATGCCAAAGGTGTACCCTTTCTGACGGGCAGTGTCGATAAAATCGCCCAAAATGGCCGCGTTGGTCTTGGAGACAGCATGCAGCAGGTAGATCGCGCCCGGATGCAGAGCAGATGTTGTCTTTTGCAGGGCAGTCGACGTACTCATCTGAGCGGATGGGTCCCAGTCCTTATAGGCAAAGCTCCACAGCACCGTCTGATAGCCCATCCCCTGTGCCTGCGCCAGTACCTGTTCCGAGAAAACCCCTTCCGGCGGACGCATCAGGTACATCGAATAGCCAAACTTCTCCTCCACCCTGTCATGCAGGTCGCCAATCTCATCCGCCCGGCGGCTGATGCTGCACTGGGGGAGATTGGGATGGTTGACGGTGTGGTTGCCGACGGCATGTCCTTCCTCAATCATCCGCTGCACCAGTCCGGGCTGGCTGTCCAGATAAGCTCCGGTAATAAAAAAGGTCGCTGTCACCCCTTTGGCCTTGAGGGTATCGAGGATAGACGCAGTATAGCCGTTTTCATACCCTTCATCAAAGGTCAGGTAAATCACTTTCTCATTCGGCCCGACAAACTGTCCGCCCAGCATCCCATACTTTTCCTGGTAGGACACCGCACCGACCGGCCGGTTATAGGAATCGACCTGTGTCCCCTGTCCCCAGCCGAGTGCCTTGTTGGACAGGGTGCTCAGATCCTTGGAGGAGACGACCGCACCGGAAGCATCCAGCGTGTATACAGTCGAACCTTCGGTAATCGCGCCGGTCTTCATTCCTCCGGACGGGGTCAGGTAATACCGCTTTCCGTTCAGCTCAAGCCATCCGGTCTGCATCACGCCGCTTTCGGCAAAGTAGTACCATTTGCCCCCATTATAGACCCAACCGGTCTTCATCGCGCCGCCGCCGAACAGGTACCATTTTCCCCCGATCTGCTGCCAGCCGTCCACCATCACGCCGTCGGCATCGAGATAATACCATTTTCCGTCTACCTCCCGCCATCCGTTCTGGCGGATACCACTTTCGGAAAGCAGGTACCATTTCCCGTCCAGCTGGGCCCATCCGGTCATCGGCTCTCCTGCTCCATCCAGCAGAACAAACTGTCCCTCCCGTTGTTCCCAGTGTGGAGACAGGACAACCGGGCTTTGCTGTACAGATTCGGTTTCGTCTTCAACGGACGGCTGAGAATCGGAAACAGCAGACGATTCTATCGTTTCCCCCAGTTCCGAGCCGGCGGTGTCATCTTCCGCTCCGATAGCAGCGGCCGGAAACGGCAGCGCCAGCAAAAGGGCCGCAAACAATGCTGTCAGTCTTTTTTTCATATCGTAAACCCTCCCATCCGGGTACCATGCCGTCAAGCGGCAAGGGCAGTAAACTTTTACTTCTGTCCTTATTGTACCAATATTCACAGAAAAAGGCAAGGAACAGCCGGTTAATTTTGCACAGTGCAATCTGCATTCCTGTGCAAAAAGTAAAGAAAAAAGCGGATTCATGGAAAAAATTTTCCAAATATTCACATTTTTTCATAAAAATCCCTTGACCTTGAGTCCACTCCATGTACTAAAATAAAGAATGAAAGGAAAGGTGGTCATTGTGGTTCGAAAACATCTGCTGCTCACCGGCGCAGTGCAGGGGGTCGGTCTCCGGTACCGGACCAAATATGCGGCCTCGATGCGGGGACTGACCGGATGGGTCCGCAACCGTGCAGACGGTTCGGTCGAAATGGAGGTACAGGGCAGAGAGGAAGAAATCGACCTGCTGCTGCAAACTCTCCAGCAAAACCGGTACATCGACATTACCGGCCTTTCCGCGCGAACAGTCCCGCTCCAGAGCGATCATTATTTTGAGATTCTGGACGATGACTGATTCCCGTCAGATTTAGTTTTATTCATTTTTGAAAAGAAAGGACGTATGAAAAATGGCACTGGGCGAAAATATCCCGAAACTGGGCTTTGGACTGATGCGACTGCCGATGATTGGCGATGAGGTCGACATCGAACAGACAAAGGAAATGGTCGACCTCTTTATGGCGGCAGGGTTCACCTACTTTGACACCGCTTACGGCTATCTGGGCGGCAAATCGGAAGAGGCAGTCAAAACCGCAATCGTCGACCGTTATCCCAGAGACAGCTTCACCATTGCGACCAAGCTCCCCGCTTGGGCTGGCGCAAAAACAGCGGAAGAAGCAAAAGAGATGTTCTTCACCTCTCTGCGCAGAACCGGCGCCGGATATTTTGACTTTTATCTGCTGCACAACCTCGGCGGTGAACGGACCGCAAAGTTTGACGAGTACGGCATCTGGGATTTTGTGCAGCAACAGAAGGCAAAAGGCCTGATCAAACATCTCGGTTTTTCGATGCACGACTCGGCTGAGGCACTGGACAAGGTGCTGACCGCCCACCCGGAAGTCGAATTTGTCCAGCTCCAGATCAACTATGCCGACTGGGACTCGACATCGGTACAGTCCCGCCTCTGCTATGAAACGGCCCGCCGTCACGGCAAACCGGTCGTCATCATGGAACCTGTCAAGGGCGGCAGCCTCGCAAATCTCCCGGAAAGTGTCGCAAAGGTCTTTAAGGCGGCAGAACCGGACTCCTCGATCGCTTCCTGGGCACTGCGGTACGCCGCGTCGCTCGACGGACTTGTTACGGTTCTTTCGGGCATGTCCACGGTCGATCAGATGAAGGACAACCTGTCGGTCATGAAGGGATTCACCAAACTGGACGAAAAGCAGATGGCTGTGATCGAAGACGCCAAAAAGGCATTGGCGGCTGTCCCATCCATCCCCTGCACCAGCTGCGAATACTGCATGAAAGGATGTCCGCAGGGAATCGCTATTCCCCGCATCTTCTCGGCTGTCAATACCTACAAGATCTACAACAACCTCGCCGGTGCCAAGGGAGACTATGGTTTTGCCACCCGCGGCAAGGCAAAGGCAAGCGACTGCATCGCCTGCGGCCAGTGCGAAGCGGTCTGCCCGCAGCATATCTCGGTCATTGAGGAATTGAAAGCGGCAGCCGAACTGCTGGAATAAAACGCAAGCAAGTTTATAAAAAGGGGCTAAGTGTATGAACAAGAGAAATATAATCAGTATCCTGTTATACCCGCTTGGCACTATTCTTTTTATTCTCTCGAATTTATCAGTAGTCAGTGGGAGTCCTATAAATCTTTCGTATTCTCAGCGAGTCGTTTTTTGCGGTGCAGCGGTTTGTGCCATTGGCGCAGCCCCATTCATTTTTACGCCGCCTGCCATCCGGCGGGCGAGGCTTTTTAGTTTTGAGAAGGAGCGATGCGAAATGATCCATATCCGACTGATCGACCGGGAGCATCAGGCCGATATCAATATCCCCAATGAACCGTTCCAACTGTTCGGACGGATGATACCGGCATGTGCCAACGGAAAATGGACCTATACAACCGAGCGATTTCCTACCGTTACAACGATGCGGTTCCCGGATGAAAACTATGAATATGACAAAATGCAGTCCGACTATACTTTCATCGGCGCATACGACGGTGAAAAATGCGTCGGTCTTGCAATCATGCAGAGCGATTTATTTAAATTCATGTATCTGTACGATCTGAAGGTAAATGCCAGCTGGCGCAGAAAAGGGATTGCCCGCCTGTTGATCCAAAAAGCTATGGAGGTCGCCAGGCAACAAGGCTATATCGGGATTTATACGCGCGGTCAGGACAATAATCTCGGTGCCTGTCTGTTTTATCTCAAAATGGGCTTTGAAATCGGCGGATTTGACAACCGCATCTATGAAGGAACCTCCCAAGCAGACAAAGCTGACATCCTGTTCTATAAAAAATAAGATGGGATATCCCCCCTTTTTGACAAAGGTAAACGCCTCTTTTCCAGATAGAAAAGAGGCGCTATTTTGTTCATATTCATGTGGATTGCGCGATCTGCTTTAGCCTGTCCGGGCGCAGCACCCGGATATGTCCGCCCTCCCGGACGAGAACACCCTCCCGGTAAAACTGCGAGATCAGCCGCATTAGCTGGCGGTAGCTGCATCCCAGATAATTGGCGGCGTCGGTATACCTCCCGGTGAATATCCCATTGTCTGAAGTGGTCAGCAAGTAATCCGCCAGACGGACCGGCAGCGGCTGGAAAACCATATGAGTCGCATTTTCAGAAGCCTGTTCCATCTTTCCCAACAGCGCGACTGCAAGATGCCGGTACATTGCAATATCTGTCTCCATCAACATCCGGTCAAACTGTACCAGCAACAGTACCGACTCCCCGGCTGCTTCCACATGGTTCGGGCTAGTACTGCCGGTCAGATACTCGACATCTCCCAGCAGCACATCATCATCCTCCTGGCAAAGGGTCAACAGCCGTACCCTGCCGTCTGTACCAAGCGAATACACCCGGATGCTTCCCTGCAACAAAAAGTAAAATCCTGAGATCTCCATTCCCGCGGTCAGAATCTGTTCGCCCGCCTGAAAACGCAGGTACCGGCGGGTATA
>DVLN01000055.1 GCA_018715465.1 Candidatus Faecivivens stercorigallinarum
GGAGCCAGAAATCTCTCAGGAGTACAATAACAGAAGATGACAGCTATTTTGCTGTCGCGATAACTGACGGCAAAATTGTTGGTTATATCAACACCACTTATGTATTGGACGAGATGAACCTCAATCGCATCTGTGTATTGCCACAATACCGGAAGATGGGAGCGGCGGGATCGCTGATGGAAGGCATGTTCGCCCATGCCCGGCAGAAAGGACTCGCACAGATCTTTCTGGAAGTCCGTCTGTCCAATCTTGAGGCACAGAGGGTATACCAGCGGTTTGGTTTTAAAGTGGTCGGCGAAAGAAAAGGATTTTATCAGAATCCGCCTGAAAACGGTCTGGTCATGACCGCTCAGGTTGTGAGTGAATGACGGAAAGGTCAGGACAATATGAGTGAAACAATTAAAATTTTAGGTATCGAAAGTTCCTGTGATGAAACGGCGGCGGCGGTCGTCGAAAACGGAAGAAAAATCCTGTCGTCGGTCATCTCGACCCAGGTAGAAGAACATCGGAAATATGGAGGCGTTGTCCCTGAGATTGCATCCCGGCGGCACTGCGAAAACATCTGCTGGGTTGTTGAAGGAGCAATGAAAGAAGCGGGGCTGACCTTTGAAGACCTCGACGCGATTGCCGTCACCTATGCCCCCGGCCTGATCGGTGCTTTGCTGGTCGGGGTCAACTATGCCAAAGGGCTGTCGCTGGCAACCGGCAAACCGCTGGTTCCGACCCATCATCTTCGATCTCACGTCGCCAGCAACTATCTGGCACATCCTGATCTTGAACCGCCTTTCCTCTGCATGATCGCTTCCGGCGGGCACAGTCATATTGTTGAGGTGCTGGACTATACAAAATTCCATGTCATCGGCCGCACAAGGGACGACGCAGCAGGTGAAGCATTTGATAAAGCAGCACGGACGATGGGATTCCCCTATCCTGGCGGCGTTTTTATCGACAAAGCGTCCAAACTTGGCGATCCATCTGCTTTCAAACTTCCACACCCGCATGTCGACGGCAGCCCGTTTGATTTCAGCTTTTCCGGTCTGAAAACGGCTGTCATCAATACGGTGCACAATGCCTCCCAAAAAGGGATCTCAATTAATACCAACGATCTCGCCGCCTCCTTCCAGGCAACTGTCGCTGATATTATCTCCGAAAAACTGATGGCAGCACTGGATGAAACTGGACACAAAAAGCTGGTGCTGGCAGGCGGCGTCTCTGCCAACTCGGGACTCCGGGAACGTTTGCAGCAGGACTGTGACAAACGTGGCGTTCAGTTTTTCTGTCCGCCGCTCCCCCTCTGTGGTGACAATGCGGCGATGGTCGGTTCACAAGGATACTATGAATTTTTGGCCGGCAATCTTGCAGGTTCTGACCTGAACGCGGTTGCCTCCAAAAAAATCGAAATCGAATGAACGAACGACGGGTTATTCAGGTTGCGGTTGGGTTGACCGCAGCACTGGTTATCTTTATTGTTGGATTCAGCCTCGGCCGCAATCCTCAGCAGGACGGTCTGGTTCTGATTTCATCTGTCCCGGCTGCTGTCTCATCTTCCGTCCCAGTTGATGACACTTCTGGTTCAGCGGCTGCACAACCCGGCGAAACATCTGATACAGCCGAATCCGGCAATGAAGATCCCGCTTTCCCTGTCAACCTCAATACCGCTACAGCTGAACAGCTGGACACCGTTCCCGGTATCGGCGAAGTGATTGCTGAACGCATCCTTGCATACCGGGAAAGTGTCGGACAGTTTCAGACGGTGGAAGAGTTGCTCAACGTAAAAGGAATCGGAGAGAAAACATTGCAGGAAATGCGGGAATACCTGACAGTAGAAGAGTCTGTACATGATTAAACTCCAAACAAAAACAGCGGCAAACCTTTTTTACAGGTCTGCCGCTGTTTTCGTTATCTGTTCAATTTGAATTACTGGTTGATAAATGCTTCTGAAAGAGCGTTCATTGCTTTGACACCCTGTTCACGGTCGATCAAAACGGAGATCTTGATCTCGGAAGTGGAAATCATCTTGATGTTGATATCTGCTTCATACAGAGCTTCGAACATCTTGGCAGCAACGCCAGGATTGGACTGCATGCCTGCGCCGACGATCGAAACCTTGGTTACATTGTCGGCAACTTCGATCTTATGGGGACGGAGGATGTCGGACGCAGCCTGCAATACTTCATATGCAAGGTCAGCACTGTCTCTCGGAACAGTAAAGCTGATGTCTTTGGTGCCATCACGGCCGATCGACTGGAGGATGATGTCGACATTGATCTTCTTGGCCGCCAGCAGCGAGAAGATCTTGAAAGCAATACCGGGTTTATCGGGAAGGCCGACAACCGCGATCCGAACAACGTCATCATCTTTTGCTACACCTTTAATCAGTAATTTTTCCATTTTGGTCACCTCTTTGACTTTTGTCCCGGGTTTATGCTCAAGACTGGAGCAAACTTCCAGATTTACGTTATATTTCTTTGCCATCTCAACCGAACGGTTGTGCAGTACCTGCGCGCCGCAGGAGGCAAGTTCCAGCATCTCATCAAAAGAAATCTCGCTGAGCTTCTTTGCGGAAGGAACAAGGCGCGGGTCAGCTGTATAGATGCCATCGACGTCGGTATAAATCTGGCAGAGATCTGCTTTCATTGCAGCTGCAATTGCGACCGCGCTGGTATCACTGCCGCCGCGGCCAAGGGTTGTAACATCATCATAACGGTTGATTCCCTGGAAACCGGTGATGACAACGATCCGTCTCTTGTCCAGTTCCCGTTCGATTCTTTCGGAGTCAATCTTTTTGATACGCGCCTTGGAATAGTTGGAATCGGTCTGGAAACCGGCCTGATGCCCGTTCAGCGAAATGACCGGGTATCCCATCGACTCAATTGCCATCGCAAGCAAAGCTGCGGAAATCTGTTCGCCGGTCGACAGCAGCATATCCAGTTCGCGTTTGCTGGCATGGGGGTTGATCTCACTTGCTTTTTCCAGCAGGTCATCGGTTGTATCTCCCTGAGCCGAAACGACAGCAATGACATTGTTGCCGCTCTTGTAAGCGTTGGTCACAATGTTGGCCACATTAAAGATACGCTCTTTATTCTTAACGGATGTGCCGCCAAATTTTTGTACAATCAGTCTCATAACTGCCTCCATTCATGAAAGCAAATTGCTTTCAAAGTTATCTAAAATCAATAATCCAGTACCCGGATCATCGACTGGACCTTGATCAAGTTGCCCAACACTTCCAGCTTGCTTTCCAGCTCTTTTTCGGTCATCTGACCGGTTACAAACGCGATCTCATCCTCCGGCTGTTCCGGACGGCTGAGGAAGGTAACACCGCCCATAACATCACTGACCGTCGTCTGCGCATGGTCGAGCAGACTGGCACGGATATAAAACTGCAGCGGATCTGTCTTGTAGTCTGCGACATTGTGGCCGTCCGAATCGCTCCAGCTCAGCGATTTACTGGTGCAGTTTGCCTTGGAAATATCAATCATATCGGCTACAACCGCACTCGCTGTCGGCATTTTGCCTGCGCCGCGTCCATAAAAGACTACGTCGCCTGTTGCGTTGCCGCGAATCAGAATCCCATTGAAGACATCGTCAATACCGGCCAGCTGGCTGTGTGCGGCGAGAAACGCAGGATAAACCGTCGCAATTACCTTGCCGTCCGGCTGTTTTTTTGCTCGTCCGATCAGCTTGATCACGCCGCCCCAGTTGGAAGCGTATTCGACATCCTGCAATGTCAGTCCGGTGATCCCTTCGGTATGAACAGTATCAGGGTAAACATGACTGCCAAAAGCCAGTGAAGCCAAGATGCAGATTTTCCGGCAGGCGTCATGCCCTTCCACATCCGCTGCGGGATTACGTTCGGCATAACCGAGTTTCTGCGCCTGGGAAAGTGCCTGATCAAATGGCACTGCTTCATGAATCATCTTGGTCAGAATGTAGTTGGTGGTACCGTTGAGGATACCTGCGACCTCAGTGATCTCATTTGCTGCCAGGCATTGATGCATCGGACGGATGATCGGAATACCGCCGCCGACACTCGCCTCAAAGAAATAGTTGACATTGTGCGCTTTGGCGACCTGCAAAAGCTCGGCGCCTTTGGTGGCAACCAGCTCTTTATTGGAGGTAACAACGCTTTTGCCGTGCTCCAGCAGTGACTTTGTAAATTCAAATGCCGGTGAAAGTCCGCCCATAACCTCGGCGACAATCGTAATCTCAGGATCGTTTAAAATATCATCAAAGTTTTTTGTGAATTTTTCCGCGTAAGGAAGTTCGGGAAATTCACGGATATCCAGTATCCTTTTAACCTCTATCTCCTGCCCGGCACGGGAGGCGATGCTTTTTGCGTTTTGTGTGAACAGTTCGACCACGCCGGAACCGACGGTGCCGTGTCCCAGAACAGCAACCTTTACCATCTCTGACAACCTTTCTCCGAATGGCTTATTCCATTATATTCTCTTGACCGATACAACGCCATAAATCGCGGACAGCGACTTGAGCACCTCGTCCAGATCAATTCGATCCTTATTGATTTCGACGCTGATGGTGACAACCGCTACGGTATCAACCGGGATATTCTGATTAACGGTCAGGATATTGGCCCCCGCTTCATACAGCTGCTGCAATACATGCGACAACACACCAGGCTCGTCCGACAACCGCATATACAATGTACACAGCTGACCGGAAGCGGTATCTTCATATACCTGCACGTTGTCCTTGTATTTATAGTATGCGCTGCGGGAAATCCCCACCATTCGGCAGGCCTCCGAAGAATTCTTTGCCTGTGCCTTGGACAGCAGCCGTTTTGCTTCAATGACCTTCAGGAATACACTGGGCAGGACATCTGCGCTGACGACCAGAAACCGTGGCTTATCTTCCATGATTTTGACCATTCCTTTCCGTTTTGCCGGATTTACACAGCATCCGGGCAGCAAGCTGATCAGCCGCCCGGATGGGCGAGAAATGCATCTGAATAAAATTCAAACCATTTTACTTGGCATAGCATATACAACAAGTTCTCGTATCAAGAACATATGTAAATGTACTG